>NZ_JANDMF010000020.1:0-89257 GCF_031626875.1 Clostridium sp. SHJSY1 | reverse complement strand
ATATAACGCGACTGAAAGCTAGATAAAATCTAGCTTTCAGTTTAAGATTTTTTTATACTTTCCTTTACATTAAAAAAGGTCCCCTAATAGAAAACCTCTTTCTTAAAGACATCTCTTATTTTATATAATCCCACTTTAGATTAACTTTCTTCTAATGATATTGATTGCTTACCTTTAGTTATTGTTAATGGATTTTTAGTTCTTTCCATATCTAGAATTCTATTTATATAAGAATTTATTTCTTCTCCATATGCAATTTTTCGCAGTTGTAAAAAAATCTTATTTTCTTCAGTTAAAAACACAGTATAACTATGCCTTCCCCTTTCTTTACTTGCAACATCTTTTCCTTTTAAATTACCAGAACCACTATCAAACCTACTACTATGCTTTAACTTTTCTTGACAAGCTCTACAACAAGCTGTATATCCAGATTTTTCACTAGAAAAATGATATTCTTCATCATTATGAATATCCTTCCAACTATACTCATCTCCTATTTTAATTATCTCTAAAACAGGAAATGATTTTTCACATTCTTTACAAATGATAACAAGTTGATTCGTGCTTTTGTGAAATCTATAATAGCTTATTCTTTTATATGTCCATTCTGGTAATCCTACTTTCATACCTTCAATATTTATATGTTTTAATGCTCTGCTAAATGTAATAACCTCTGACATTGTACCTACTCCTTTTATCCTATAATTTTATCTTTTGAAACTATGAGACTAATAGTCTATTATTCTCTTCATCTCTGATATAATTAGATTATTAAAAGATAAAAGTATTTTTCAAGTATTTTTATATCTTAATGAATTAATAATTCATTATTTCTTAATCAGAATAATATCTTATTTAGTTTTGCAAGTTAACATGACTTTTCTTTCATTTTCAATGATGTTGTACTTAATTAACCCCATCATGTTGACACGTATCAAAATCAAACTACAATTCTTTTACTTACTACTTGCTTATTTCCTTTTATTATGTGTATCAACTGGCTTCCTTACTTGGTTAATCAATGTTTTCGGTAATATAACATTAAGTATAATATATTGCTTTTAGCAATATTATTTTATTGGCATAATGTTAAATTCCCTCATTTTTAGATTTCAGCATAAAGGGTGTTTGTTTTTATATTCTATTGAAGTTTAGAAAATATTAATGTTCTTTAAAAATGTCAATTTCAAATAATAATTTTCTATACCTTTTGCAGGATTTATCAAAGTAAAATTTCATAAAAAAGTTTAATAGTGAATTTGTATTTTTAGTTTCAAAAAAATAGGCAATACCATATTACCTATTTCTAAAGTCTATTCTTGCTTTTTAATCTGCCATAAACATATTCAAATATCTCCTCTATTTTCTCTTCATTTCCAAGTAGATATACTCTTTTATTTTTATTTTTTTCTATATAACCATTTATAACTTCAGTTATAGATTTTTTATTTATATTACCATCTATAGTTGCGGCAGCAGAATTATATAAGTTGAAATCATATTCATTAAGAATATCTAAAACCCAATTTTTTGTATCTAAAGATAATCCATTAAGATAATAAAAGTTCTCAACAACTTTTATTCTGTTTCCCGATTCTAAACTTAAAATTTCTTTTGGTCTAAAATAGTAATCATAACTAACTACTTCCACTAGTACTCTATTTCTTATTCTATTTGATACTATTCCTTTAGAATATCTCTTAACTCTATCAAGTACTATCCTCTTTTCATCATCTATTTTCATTATAATGAACTCAATATTATGTCTATTAACTTGATCTAGTGCATTATTTCTAATGATTTCTTTTATATTAGGTTTATTTTTATCTAAAGCCTTAACTATATTATTACTTAATACATTTACTTTCACATTACACTTTTCTTTCAATAACTTTAAAGATTCCGACAATCCTAGAAGCAATGAATCTAACAAACAAATATTTTCATATGTTCCATATATAATCTTACTATTATTCTTATATACCAATAGTGCAGTAAAAGCACCTATGTCATCACTAACTGATGAAGCAAGATACAAATCAACTGTTTTCATTTCATTCATATTTTCCACCACTTATTATCATAATCGATTAATGTCTATAATATAATCACATCATAATCATTTTATAATCAATTCATAACCATGCTATATTCGAGTTATATTTACTAACATTAAATAATAACCAAACTTTCTATTACCAAAAATTTAATCAACTTCTAGTTCTTCCATATTTAAATTTTTCAGTATATCATTGAACTTATTAAATTCTTCTTTACTAATTGTAACTCCCTTGCCCATTTTCTCATGGTTTTCATCCCATTCTCTTATATCTATTTTAGGTTTTCTGTTATTCCAACTTATTAGATTAACTTCTTTTTTCCACCCTTTTGCTCCTTCACTTAAAACTCCAAGATTTTTAATTATTTGAAATTTTATTTCTGCCATAGCTCTTTCTCCTATAAATTCATTTTTACTCCATTATTTTTAAGCCATTCTTTTCTACTTTCAAAATCTGGCATAACACTATTTAACAACTCCCAAAATTCCTTTGAATGATTCTTGTGGTACAAATGACACATCTCATGTACAATAATGTAATCTAGCACATTAGCCTTTGCCATTACACACCGCCAATTAAAGAATAACTCATTTTTAATTGTACAGCTTCCCCATCTCTTTTGTTGCTCTTTCACTTTTATTGAAGTTGGCTTAATATTAAAGTATCTTTCATAATACTTAATTCTTTCTTCTATTTTTTCTTTAGTTTTTTTTCTATACCATTCCTTCATGGCTTTCTCAATAGTTTCATTATCTTTACTTCTGGTTGTAATATAGAACTTTCCTTTATAAAGTTTTAATCCTGCATTTTTAATATCTTCATCAATTACAATTTGTAAAGAATAGTTTCGTCCTAAATATAAAAAGCTTTCTCCATTAACAAATTCCCTATTAATCTTTTTATACTGCATATTTTTAAAGGAATATAATTGTTCTACAATCCATTTTGCTTTGCTTTTTGTTTTATTAATAATAACATCTTCTGGTGTATCAAGTGGAGCCACAACAGTAATAATATCTGGCGGTTCTACGCTAATTTCTAATGTTTTTCTTTTTCTAAATATTACATTAAATCCTATAATTCTTGTTCCATACTGGAATTCTAATCTCATCATTAGCACCTTCTCTGAAAATACTTTTATTATTTTGAAAAGAAAACAAATAAACCTAGTATCATTATTATTATAAAAATGAAAGCCAAATGTGATTTAATCTTTGCTTTTTTATCAACAATAAAATGAAATAATATAATGCAAATAATCATTAGAATTATAAGAGGACTATCAATTGCCATTATATTTATAAATGCCTGTCTACCATTGCTAAAATCTATTTTTGTAGTTTCCATAACTTTAATATTAAAAACAATAATTGATATTGCAGTAATTATTAAAGCTAAAATTTCACCTATACGCCCATAAAACGAATCTAACCTAGTTTTTAATTGAACAATATACTCATTAACTTCCCCTAATTTTGTGTCAAGTTCCTGTATTTTTTGATTAACCACTTCTATTTTCTCTGCAAATTTTGTTTTACTATATTCATTTTTCTCACTAATCTCATCATATTTTTGCAATGTTTCATTTCTTATATCCTCTACATCCTTCTTTATATCTTCTAAATCTTGAATATATCTTGAACTATAACTTATATAATCTGCCTCATCTTTAGAAGGAACTATGATATTATTTTCCTTAACATATTTTTTACCTTCTTCTGTAATCTTAAACTTAATATCTCTCCCAATTGGAGTTTCTTCAATCAACCTTTTTTCTATAAGTTCAATGACTACCCTCTTAACAGTTGCAATAGATATATTATTTACTCTTGAAATATCCTTTAATCCTAAATAATCATCCACAGCATAAAAATAACCTAATACATTATTTGAATATCTCAACTTACTTTCCACAACAAAACTCCTATTCAATCATTCTTTCATCTCTATTAAATATTGAGTAATTACTGATGAAAGAATTAAAAATCCATTATTTTTTATACCAAACTTTCTATAACTATCTTCATCTAAATAAATTTCGTAATTATTCAAAATATTATATATCGCTTCTTCATATCGATCAACAAACGGAGTCCAATCCCAATAATCCTTATAATTTGAATCTAGCCAAGATATTAAGGTTTTATTTTCAACAAATTTATTAACTTCTGATGTACTAATCACTTCTCCAGAATCTACAACAGCATTTAATCCAAATATAAAATATGCTAACATACCTTTAGTAATATTCATAAAATTTCTCCCCCCAATTTTATATATTAAAAATTTAAACCTTATTTATAATCAAATATACTCTTTTTCACCTATTATTCTTCAATGATAGCAAAGTGTTTCTTTGCTAGGTTTAATAACGGTTGTATCATTTGTTTTCTTGTATTTATTTCTATTTGTTTAAAGTATTTTCTTGTAAGTGTTAAAAATAACGCTCTTTCTATATCTCCTGTTTTGGATAAGTTAGTAGTCCAATCTATTACATAATTATTCTTAACAATTTCTGCTACATCTTTAGCAATAGATTTAGATAATTCAATGATGTCTGAACTAATATATGTAGCTTCTTTTTCTGCAATCTTATTATTATGAGAGGTTTCATTCCCTCCCTCTAATAGATACTTTTTAACTATTTCAAAGAAAGCATACTCTTTCATATTTAAACCTAATGCTTCAGCTTCATTCATTTCTCCTTGCTCAACATCATTCTTAATAAACTGCTCTAACTGTTTCTTTCTTTCAATCCAATTATTCTTTGTTTCATCTAATATCTTTTGAAGTTTTTCCAAAAGACTTGTATAGTATACAGGGTTATCATCAATTTTCACATGTATAACATGCTTCACTGCATGTTCCATTGCAGAGGCTTGTGCCTCATCACTATTAAGCGAATTAATCTTTGATTGAAAATTCTTTTCAAACAAGGTTATTGGTTCTATCCACTGCTGTACACCAAGAGAAACTAAATGTTTTTCTATTATTTCTTTAACCTTTTCTCCACAATCGCTTATATCAAATTCTTCATTTGGTCTAAATCTTGCCTTTGCTCCTGCTCTGATATATGATAACCATTTTACGTCATTTAATATATCTGTTGGAACATTATTAGGCATTAATGATTCTGCTGTACCTATAAACTTCTTATATGCCAGTTCAAATTCTGCTCTTTTATCTTCTGGTTCAATAACTCTTACTAATTCATCTAAATTGCTTTTGTCTTTTCCTTTAAACATTCCCATTGCAGCTTCTCTTAAAGATAACATTTGCTTATATAATTCATCCATACTTTCCATAGGTTTGCCAAGTTCATCTTTATCAAATATAGCAAGTGCTTCTTCCAAGAAATTTGAAACTCCATAATAATCAACAATATATCCACATTGTTTAGTTATGGTAACTTTTTTTACTGTTCCATCATCTAGGGTTTTCTCCACTTCTCTTACATATGTTCTATTAGTTCTTGCTATCGCTTGTAATAAATTATGTTCCTTTAGTGGTCTATCCAAGTACATTACTTGCTCTGTAGGAGCGTCAAAACCTGTAAGTAGCATATCCTTGACAATTAAAAAGCATAATTTGTCCTTCTCTACTGGTTGGGTAAATCTCTTTATAATGGCTTCCTGTTCTGATTTTGAAGTAAAATGTTCTTTTAAATGTGTTTTTGCATTAAGGGATCCAGAAATAATAACTTTTGCTTCTAATGATTCATCAAAATAATCTTTCATATACCTATTAATTGCATTATAGTATTTAACACAAGCTTCCCTACTAACACAAACAATTTGAGCTTTAAAACCATTTGGATATATCTGTTCTTTATAATGCTTTAAAATATCCTTTGCTATATCATCAATTCTATCTTCTGCTTCAACAAGCATTTTTTTAGTTGCATATTTTTGTTTTATAGCTTCTCGTTCCTCTTCTTCTCTTTCAGAAAAAGCTTGATTAAATAGATCTTCTAATGTTTCGCCTTTTATTTGAAGCTCTGTCTTTCTACCTTCATATACAATTTTTACAGTTGCACCATCTTCAACAGCTTCTCTTATTCCATATTTATCTATATAACTTCCAAAGGTACGAGCTGTAGACTTATCTTCCTTGTCAATTGGTGTTCCTGTAAAACCAATAAAACAAGCATTTGGTAATGCTGTACGCATATTCTTGGCAGTCCCCTTATATTGGGAACGGTGTGCTTCATCAGCTAAAACAATAACATTTGACTTTAGTGTAAGCACAGGATATTCCTTTTCAAAAAATAAAGCTGAATCCTGCTTTTCATCATTAAAGACTTCCTTATTATCTCTCTCGCTCATAAACTTCTGTATAGTTGTCATTATAATTTGTGCCTTTGGTTTTGAAAGTAATCCTTGCATTTCTTCAACTGATTCTGCCCTTACTGGAGTTGTAATTGAAGATAGTGTCCTTACAAATGTTGCATATATTTGCTTGTCCAAATCTATTCTATCTGTAACAACTACAATTGTAGAATCTGATAAATTATCCATCCTTCTTAATTTTCTAGCTAACATTACCATGGTTAGGCTCTTTCCAGAGCCTTGCGTATGCCAAATTATACCACCTCTGGATAGCCCATCCTTACCATTAACTAATCTACTTATTGCTTTATTAACTGCTCTAAATTGCTGATAACGACATATTTTCTTTATTGTAGCAGAATTATCTACTTCAAAAAGAATGAAGTTTCTCATTATATCTAATAAGTTTTCCTTTTCTAGAAGCCCTTGCAAAAATAGGTTTTGTCCATTATTATCTACATCTTCAATATCTTTTTTATTGAATGGATATGGATCTTTCCACTCTAAATAGTGATTATATTTAGAGCTTATTGTCCCTACATAAGCATGGTATTTGTTTAGTATTCCTGTAAAGAAGTTAGTATAAAATAGCCTTGGTGTTCCTTCAACAACATTAGGATCTCTTTCATTCATGTATCTTCTCAATTGTTCAAAAGCTTCCTTTTTTCCAACATTCTCGTTAGACTTCTTTTCTAAAAATGGTGATTTACATTCAAGAACAACTACAGGAATTCCATTAACAAATATAATTATATCTGGGAATATAGACTTACCAGTTAAAGTTTTAATTTCAAATTGCCTTGTAACAAGAAAGTCATTATTCTCAAATTTATCCCAATCTATAAATTTGACTGTTTGTGGTTTCTTTTGACCATTACCATATATATCTTGCTCTACAGTGAAATCAAGGTTAACTAAAGCATTATATATCTTCTCATTTATCTCTAAAAGTGACACTCCTAAATTTTCTGGCCTTGATAAGAATCTTATAACTTTATTGATATTAGATTCATCTATCCAAGGATTTAACCTTTTAATTGCTTTCTCAAGCCTTTTAGTTAAAATAACTTCTGTTAGAGAATCTCTTTCTCCTAATTCTGGTGTTAATTCATTGCCATAAACAAATTTATAATCAAGTTTTTCTTCTAAATATTTAATAGCAGGAAGTTCTACTAAAGTTTCCTCATTGCCCAAATGTGACATATTCTCTTCCCCCTTTTATTTCCCATCAATCAAAGTAAAATTATCATATAATTCTACCATTTTAAATATGTTTTCTTTAGATATTATTTCATTTGCATTTACATTCCAATCTTCTATCCCCGAAACTATTCTAGTATAATACTCTAAACATCTCTTATCTTTATTTTCCAATTGTTTATTTTCTTTTATCTTATTAATTTCACTATTATCATTTAATAACCAAATTAAGAATGCTTTAAACTCATAAGTTATACTATCTTCAAGCCATTTTTCAATATTTTCATTTTGTTGCTTTAATTTTTGTACAAGTTCATTATAACCAATTTGCATAAGTTTTATCCTATTATACAGTCCATAATTTATTTTCTTTATAGCACATAATATTATTAACAGATGTAGATATATTAACTTATTAGCATTAGCTTTCAGTATCATATAAATTTGTACAATAAATTTCTCTATATCCCTTAATGTTAAATTAAATCCACCTATTACTTGTACTAATATATTTAAAATTTTCGGATATGTATACTCTGTCAGCCAAATATCCAAAAGTTCCTTATCTTTTAGCATAAAAGTAAATTTATATTTTTCCATTAAATACTCTACATATTGAACATCATTAACTTTTTTTAATCTATATTCTAAATCTATAAATCTAGTTAAATACCCATTAATATCTGTTTGTTCTCCATATATCACTCTTACAGAATTTGATAATGCTTCTTTATCTATTCCCAGAATAAAAATTATATTTTGCACATTGAAAAAATGTTTTATTCTTTCAAGTAAACTTATTGCATAGTTTGGCCTACATCTATCTAATTCATCAACAAAAATAATCATAGGTTTAGTATTATGTTCAAATTCTTTCAATGCTATTTTTTCTAATTCTTTTCTAAATTCCTCTACTGATTTTTTGTTTTTATTATAATTATCAATTTTTTCTGAAACCATTCTACTTAATTCATCATTTGAAATAATTTCTTCACTATCAATCCCAGTCTTATTTTTAATAACTTTAGAAATTATTTTAGGTGATTGTTTTGCTAAAGCTAAACTAACTTCTTTAGCTTTCTCCATAAATCCTTTGACTTTATCTTCATCATTAATATTTTCACGTATTTCATCTACAAATGCTATAAATGGTTCTTCTACATAGTCATTCTCCCAAGCATTGAAAAATATTGTCTTATATCCATGATTTTTTAAATATTCATTCCACATTCTTAAAAATGAAGTTTTTCCTGTCCCCCATTGAGAATTTACTGCTAAAACCATTTGATTATCTACTACATTAAACATAGAAGTAAGATTTCTAACTTCTTCTTCTCTTTGTAACTTATCATTTTGAAACGGATTATTTTCATCAATTTTCAATGTGTTATTAAATATCCCCATAAATTCTTTATTCCCCTTATTATACTCTTATTTTCCCTGTTAAAAGTTTCTCCATAAGTCCTTTTTTAAGCTCCTGTAGTTTTTCCTTTTTAATTTCATATTCTTCTATTTTTTCATCTACTGATGATAAAATATCTGCCAATTTAGATTGTTCAGATATTTCGTTTGGACATGGAATACTAATTCTTCTTAAATCTTTTTGATTTAGCTTTGCTCTTGTTCCACCTTGCACAATATTAGTAATATCTTTGTGAACTAAACTATAAAACACCCACTTACTACTATTAGGATTAATTGATTTAAGAACATGAGCATGATTATTAACCCAACACTTACCTGTAACATAAAATGCAATTGGTTTTTCTTTAAACTCTGAAAAATTCCCTCCATCTTCAGCCATTAAAATCAACTCATCATCAAATAAGTATTCATTTATATAATCAACTATTGCATTTGCTCCATAATACGGTATATCTCCTTGCATATCTAACCGTTGCTTTTCATTTAATGGAACACGCTTTGAGTCTAATATTTCACAAATATCTTCAATCCTTTTCACTTCCCACTCCTTCGGAATTACCCCAACTTCCGTCTCTTTAAACTCTGTATGACCAATGCCGTCTTTAAGAAGCTTCTGCATAAGCCCTTTTTTAAGTTTTTTTGTTTTTCCTTTAAGTTTATCAGTTATTTCTATTTGTTCATCAACAAATGATAAAATTAAGGAAATTTTTTGTTGTTCAGCAACAGAAGGTAATACTATTTTTAAATCTTTAAAAAATGGTATTCCTATTGTTTTAATAGTACTTCCTACCCCAATTCTTTCAAATAATTTTTTCCTATTTAAAAAGTCATAATATAAATATAAATTATTTAAATTTTCATTGCATACATAATTAACAAAGTGTTGACTAGTTGCCATTTCTGAATTAGTTATACCAACTTTGCCGACAGTAGCGTCACGTGATAGGACAACTGTTCCCTTTGGTAATAAAACTGCTGAAGAATTATTAATACCCTTAATTGTTGTATAGTCTTCTGTTTCACATATATATCCTTTATCTAATTTTTTTGTATCCTTTAGTGAAATCCAAGGTATATCTCCACTCCAATATTCTGGTACTTTTTTATCTGGTGTGTGTCCTGTGTATCTTTTTGTAAGTTTATCTAAATATTCTACATTCCATTCTTCTGGTATCACACCAAGCTCTGTCATCTTATATCCTTCTCTAATCTTTTTCATAATCATCACCTACCTATTACCTTTAGTTACTTTCATTTCATATAAATCAATTGCTGCTCCAACCTTCTCCATAAAATTCATTCCTAATATTCCATTTATCTCAAAGCCATAATCCATAACTCCAACCTCTATTTTGAAATTTTGAAGCTCTAATTCACCTAAAGTTATTAAGTCAACATCTTTCTTATATACAAACTCTGATCCACCTACCCCAGAGACAGATTCAATAACATCATCAGCTTCTATTGTTATTCCTATTTCTTCAACAACATCCATTTTAAACACACTTCCACCAGAACCTGTATCTAAAAGTACATTATCAATATTTATGCTTTTCCCTTTATAAGAAAGTTTAACTGTACAAAAAGGAAGTCCATATTTCAACTCAAGTTTAACCATTTTTTCGTACTCCAATCCAGTTTCTTTCTTCTATTATTAGTTCTTCATTTTTAGTATGGTAAACATACATTTCTCTGTTTTTATCCTTTTTATGTCTATCTGAATACTCTTTAAGAGCTTCTTTTCCCTCATCATATATATTTATAATCGAAAGTTCATTCACTAATCTCTTTCCTTCTTCTGAATGAGCTTCTATAGCTTCAAATAAAAGCCATTTATCTGGATATATTTTTCTTGCTTCGTTCCACTTCAACAAAAATCCCTCCTCACCTTTTATTATTATCACCTCTTTTTCTTTAATCTTTAAATATTATCAAATCCAAGTTCTTCAAGGTATCCATTAAGTTTTTCTTCTGAATCTACCATCTTCATCTTTAATTCTCTTATATCTTGTAACACTAGATCTATATCAATTTCTTCTTCTTCTTCACTTGTATCAACATATCTACTTATATTTAAGTTAAAGTCATTTTCTTTAATAGCAGAAAGACTAACTACAGTAGCATATTTTTCAACATCTTTGTATTCATCAAAAGCCATAACTATTTTATCTATATCTTCATCCCTTAATTTATTCTTATTCCCATCCTTTACAAAACCTTGACTTCCATCTATAAATAAAACATTTTCTTTTCTTTCTACTGGCTTATTTTTATTCATAACTAATATAGCAGCAGGAATACCAGTACCATAAAACATATTTTGTGGTAGCCCTATTACTGCTTCAATTAAATCATCTTTTAAGAAACCTTCTCTTATCTTTCCCTCTGCTCCACCTCTAAATAAAACTCCATGAGGAACTACTGAAGCCATTTTTCCCTTTGCATTTAAACTTGTTATCATATGAGAAACAAAAGCTAAATCTCCATAACTTTTTGGTGGTACTCCATAAGAAAACCTATGGTACATATCTGCATTTGCTTCTTCTACACCCCAATTTTTTAATGAAAATGGAGGATTAGCTAACACTTTATCAAAAGTCTTTAATACTCCACCTTCTGTATGAAGTGGTGTTCTAATAGTATCACCTTTTTGTATATCTGCTCCTTTTGCATTATGGAATAGCATATTCATTTTACAAATTGCCCAAGTTGATAAATTTATTTCTTGCCCAAATAAGGATATATTCTTTGAGTTTCCCCCATGTTCTTTTATATACCGTATCGATTGTATGAGCATCCCTCCACTTCCAGATGTTGGGTCATATATTCTATCTCCTTCTTTTGGTTTTAAAATATTAACCATGGTTTTAACTACTTCAGTTGGTGTATAGAATTCTCCACCTTTCTTACCACCTTCATCAGCAAACTGTTTAATTAAGTATTGATATGCGTCCCCTAAAATATCTTGACTTTCAAGATTGTGGTCTGCTAAATAAATACCATCAAATATCAATAAAAGTTGTGATAATTTTTTATCTGGCACACGTTCTTTATCATTGTAGTTTGCTGTAGTAAGAACCCCTATAAGTTCAGAATTTTTAGGTTCATCTTCTAAAGACTTAAAAGCTTTATCTAGTTCTGGTCCTATGTTTAAATTAAGATTCTTTAACTTTTCCCATCTTGCTTGTTCTGGTACATAAAATGTTTCATAGACAGTGGGATCATCAAGAAGCACATTTACCTCTTCCTTCGTCATTCCTTGTTCTATAAACTCTTTCTTTCTCTCTTCTCTTTCTTCATCAAATTCATCATTTAATCTTTTTAAAAAGAGTAATCCAAATATGTAATCCTTATATTGTGAAGCGTCAAGCTCCCCTCTTAAAATATCGGCAGCTGCCCATAATGTTGATTCTAACTTTTCTAATGTCAATTTTTCCATCTCATGCACCTCTAAACTATATTTTTTTTATAACTTATTATCTAACTATATATTAATTATTATAACATTATGTTGTTTATATAGTAATGTTCAAGTTTACATTAATGTTATATTCTTCATAAAATCTAACTAAAAAGGACAGGTAATTTAACATACCTATCCTTTTTCTTCTTTACTTATTAGCATTATATATTTTTTATATTACTGATTGTAACAAATTGTTATATCTTGTGTTCTTATTACTTTGGATATATCTGCACCCATTCCAATATTAATCAATATATCTGAATCCATAATAAGATTATTATATATTCTAATAGTTCCATCATCCTTACACCTTACTTTTCCGGTCTTTACATTAACTAATATATATTCTTCTTTTTCTTCTCTCTTATTAGGGATTTGAAATGAAAAATATAGTTCCTTATCACCACATTAAATTATATCTCCTGCTTTTGCTTGTGATTTATTTATTTTAATATTCATTTGTCCATGATCCTTCAACTATTTTTATCAAATAAAGCCCCCATCTCAAATTGAACTATTATTTAATAGAAAATTATAATACATCTATAGCTTTCTCTTTAATCTTTTCTACTATATTCTCCATTGCAATATTAATAGCTACTTTATGATTTTCATTTATATTCACTAATTCATTTAAATTCTTCCTATTATAATATTCCTTATTTTTTTCACTATCAGTTTTTATTTTTTTTAAATGGAAGTAACTTTTTACTTCTTCTTCAGTTAATTCTTTAAATTTATCATTGTGAATAAGACTTCCCAAATTCAATTCTATCAGAAGTTCTTCATATTTAGATTTTTTTCCTCTATTCAATCCCTTCTTTTTAGGTTTTTCTTTATACCTTTGTATTAACTCAAAACTTTTATCATAATCACTTTGAGAAAGCATATATTTATTTCCTA
Source organism: Clostridium sp. SHJSY1 (assembly GCF_031626875.1). Taxonomy (NCBI): domain Bacteria; kingdom Bacillati; phylum Bacillota; class Clostridia; order Eubacteriales; family Clostridiaceae; genus Clostridium; species Clostridium sp. SHJSY1. Next base: position 75,875 of record NZ_JANDMF010000020.1, on the reverse strand, counting down.
TTTTATAGTAATTTAGGATACCCTTTTGACAATACCTTAAAAGAGATCTATGATTCATATTAAAGTTCTTTGCAAATATTCCTATTGGATATAATTTAGGAATTTCTGCAAGTTCCTCATTTGCTATTTTAATATAAATATTATATATCCTTTTTATATCTCCACTATTTAAATCATCTTGAGAAGCTGTTTCTTTAACTACTCTTTCATGTTTGGGAATTATATCTGCATACTTATTCCAAGCTTCAAAATATTCTTCACTTCCTATTAACCCATCTATAATTTGAAAATTTGAAACTCCAGTGCCTGTAAAATGATTATATCCTAAATAATTTAATAAACTTTCTTTTTCAACATACTTAATTTGCTTATATATTATTGTCCTAATTGCTCCTGTAGAATTACAAATTACATCAAAATGCTTTTTACAAATATTTAAAATTTTAACTACTTCATTTCTTTCAATATATTTATTAATATCAATAACATCATTTATTACTGCTACACTCCCATCTCTAAATTTATCCATTAAACTATCCCTTAACTCAATTCTTTTCTTTCTCTGTTCCTTGCTTTCTGAAACTTTTGTCCCATCTTTAAACACTGGAATATGTAGCATATATTTATAAAATTGATTTCTTCTGTAAACACTAAACTTTTTTAAATTTTCATCCTTCATTACATTTTCATTAATTATTGACATTAGTAATTCAAAATACTTTTTCCCACTCATATATGGAATCTTACTTTTTAAGTCATTCTCTAAAACTATTTTTGCAGACATAAATCCCTCCTTATTTTTCTATTTTCTTTTCCAACATAACAAATCAATGTTATTTGCATTAGCCACTTTTACCATTAAAGTTTCAATGTCTGAAATACTTTCTTTTCCATATTCTTTCCATTGTATTATCATATTATCTCTATTTAAATAAGTTATATATCTACTAAACTCACAATCATTGCTCTTACAAAGATAGTATCCTTGTAACCTATTTCTCAAATGTACAGTTTGTCCTATTTTTATCATTTTTCCACTTTCGTATATTACATATATTCCCGGATTATTAGGTACATTATACTTAACTTCCGCCAATTTTATAGTATTTAGTTTAATATTGAAATTAAAAAAATTATTATTTTCCATTACTGTTTTCTCCTTTTATAGTAGTTTCTATTATTTCTATTTTTACTTTTTTATCTTTAAAAGCTCTGTAAATTATATCCATATCAATTCCCCCAATATAATAGCTTCCACTATGTGTATCCAAAAAAAATTCACCTTCATATCTCAACTTCATTTGGGGAATATAGTATTCTAGGTTTAAAAACTCAACTATTTCTTTTATTGTAGGCACAATATACTTTTCTTCACATTTTACTATTTGGACATTTTCTATTTTTTTCTTTATGGTACTATTATAAATAGAATACTTAAACTCCATTTGCACTGCCCCATAGTAATCGATATACACTCTTACTTCTAATCCAATTATCTCACAGGTACAATTATATATTTCATCAAGTATCTGAATTGATTTTTCTAAATTACTCCTAAAGTCCTTTTCTAAACACAAATGTTTTATTTCATGCTTTAAACAGAATTCTCTTTGGTTATGATTAAAAGTTTTACCACAAAAGTCACAAATGTACTGCTTTTTCATTTCCAATTAACTCCATTATTCATTATAATTTATAAACATTCATAAATTCTTCTGTGGTTAAATCTGTTAAAATAGCATGTATATTTTCAATTCCCATTATCTTTGCACAAAATAGAAAAGACGCTCCTCTAACCAAACTATAATAACCACTTCTATTTGGAATTTCTCTAACAAAAATAGGATTGCTTATTTTGCCTTCTTCTGATATTTTCCCTAACAATCCATTTAATTCAACAGATACACAATCAAGATGATGTTTTTCAGTAACAAGTATTCTATTAATTGGAATACTAAAACTTATATTTTCATTTATTGTTTCCATAACATTATTCTCCTTTTCTGATTCTATAATTTTTTTTATTATATCTTCATCTATTTCATCTATAATTTTTAATGGCATAAGTAACTTTAAAACCTCTTTCATTTCACTTTGCTCACAAAAATAGATTTGATCTTTAAAAAAATGTCTATAATTCAATGCAAATCTTGCAAATTTATCTACTGTTTTTAGGCTTATCTCATTACTTTGTGCTTTTTTAAAACTTATACTGCCCTTTTTAGTGGTATCTAAAATTCTTATAAGCTCAATTAATTTCATACTGCTTCTTTTTATATCTGCTATATTTTTGATTTGTCTTAAATTTCTATATATTTTTTTATAAGTTCCTTCTTGTAATATGTCTATTGCACTTTTACAATCACTGTATATCTTTATTTTATATTCTTCATTTTCACACCAAGGCATAACATATTCTAAAAAAATATTTATAGATTTTTCTATTGCAATTAATTCTCCCTCATAAGAGTCTTCTGCTACTTGTGAACCAAATGCGATAATTGCAATGTTTGGAGTTTTGGAATTGAAAATTTTAACTCCAAACCCACTCTTGCCATTTCTATAACTTCCATCGCAATAAATTTTCCACTCCAAGCCTTATAACCTCCTAACTTGTTGTGTATTTTAATTTCTAGATTATTCAGATTTATTAATAGATGATTTTAATAATTTTAGACAAATAAAATAAACTATCTACCTCCTTTAAGCTATCGAAAGAATTATCAAACAATAGAACTAATAACTTTTTCAAGATAGTTCTAATTAAATTCTTTTCCCGATAGTTTAAATATAGTAAATAGTTTAAATGTAAGTTTCTAGGAAATTTCGATATGAATTTTTGAAACGTATAAGAAATTATCTTATGACAGTATAATAAAACATTTGTTCTCTAAATGCAAGTAAAAATATGCATTTTTATAAAATCATTATGAAAAGAACTGATAGGAACATTCCTTTTCATATGTGATTCCTACCCCTTTTTTAATGACTATATTCCCCTATATCTCATTTTAATATGCTCACCATTATCACTCATATGTTCTAATGGTGATATATTATCAAAATCTTTTTGTAAATCTTCAGTAAACATTTCTACATATTCCTTAACAACATCTAAAGTAGAGTGTCCCAACATCTTTTGTAACTTAAACATATCCCCACCATTTGTTATCCACATTTTTGCAAATGTATGCCTCCACAAATGAACACCACTTTTAGCTACACCTCTTCGTCTATTATATAATTTCAAAACATGTTGTACACTATTTGCACTCATTTGTTTTCCAAACTGTGTTGGAAATAGGTATTCCGTTGGTTCTCCCCCTCTAAACACGATGTATTCACTTAAAACCTTTTCTAATGTTTTTGACATTGGAACTATTTGTTGTTTTCTATTTTTTGTATGTTCATATGTAATAAGTCTATTTTCAAAGTCCAAATCACATATTCTTATATTTATCAAAGTCCTAACTCTCATCCCTGTTCCTAAAAGTATATTTATCATTGTCCAACTTCTAAATTCCACAAATGTACATTTTTTAATATCTGGTTTCTTTAATAATAATTTTATTTCTGCTTCTGAATAAGTTTCTTTAATTTTCTTTACAGTTCTTATTTCCTCAATTTTAAATTCTTCCATATATCCAAGTCTCATAAAAAAATAACATATTGCTCTAATCCCTCTTAAGTTTGTGTTAATTGTTATATCATTCTGACTTGTCTTTTCTCTCATAAAAATAATAAACTTATCAATTGTTTCCTTTGTAATATCTTTTATAGCAATTTCATTAGGCATATATTTATACCAAATAACAACCACATTATCATAATGCTCAATAGTAAATTTTGATAAATTTCTTACTTTGCAATTTAGAGTAAATTCCTTATACCCTTCCCCGAAAGTCTTTATGTTTTGTTTTACATTCATCGTAATCTTTTTTGCCATATTTTCACCTCAAAATAAGTATTTAGATTACGCTTTTTCCAGAAATAAATCCACACGCTTCTCCTTTTTTATTCAGAAAAACGTGTGGACTCAATTTTCATTTTCAACGTGTGACATCCCTTATAAATAGGGCTATTTGGTGCAGGTGACGGGACTTGAACCCGTACGTAACTAGTACACACGCCCCTCAAACGTGCCTGTCTGCCAATTCCAGCACACCTGCTCAAAACAATACCTAGGTATATATTACCTCAACTGTTTCAATATTTCAATACCTTTTATTTAATGAACTAAAAATATTATTAGCTTTCAATTTCATTTCTATAAAAAAGCAAATTCAATTGAATTCACTTTTTCTATGTTATACTATGAACTTTTCTCCATGCAAGAAGTGCATTTAAATTATCAAAAGAATATACTTCAAAACTTACTGAATCACCATATGCACCATAAATCAAATTGTTTTTATCAATAACTTGATAACCTTCAAGTTTTGATTTGCAAATATCATATAATTCTTCATCATTAATTTCATCTGAAACTTGAAGTAAATTTGAATATATGGAAGTTGACTCTACCTTACTAGTAGGCATCCCTGAATCTTTGTTGTAACTTGCATATATTCCACCATCAGTCTTATAATGCTCCTTAAGCCAATCAATACTCATTTTAATGTCTTCCCCAGCCTGTGCTCTATTTAGAAGTACTATTGAATTCGTTAAGGTATCAACATCACCATCATCATAAGAATTGCTTTTTCTATCATATTCCTTTTTATATAATGGCACCTTATCACTTATATATCCATTATTCATAACTTCTAAGGAAGCTTTATATATAGGTTTATATTCCTTATCTAAATTAGCTAAAATTTGAAATGTTTTAAGATCTAAATAGCATAAAGTAGTCTTTGAACTTTGTCCATATCCATCATTAAAATCAGCTAATAATTCATTATCTATTAATTCTCTTTTTATTCCTTTAGAAATTTTAAAAGCTAATTTTCTATAATTTATATCATTCCATCTTTCTGATGCTAATAATAATGCTTTTACCATTCTTAAGTCATCTATAGTTGCTGATGTAGAATTTGGAGCTCCATTTTCAACTCTCCAAGATATTAAACCATTTTTTAAAATCATATTATTTTTAACATAGGATAGTATTTCATCAAATTCACCTTTTCTATCTCTATCTATATAATATAAAAGCATTAATCCTTGAGATTCTGATAATACTGATGCACCTTTAGTTATTTCCCCTTCTGAATTAGCTTCTTTATAATTAGTTTTTATTCCATAATTTTCATTAATCAATTTTGAATTAACGAAATTTAATAAACTCTGTTCTTTATCACTTACAGCATTATTTTCCCACTTCACCTTACTATCTATTGGCTTAATATAAGGCATGCTCAAATGAACTGTTACTATTCCAACTAAAATTATAGTAGAAATACCAAGTATAATTCTATTCTTCTTTATCATTTTCTCACCTTTTATTCGTATAGCATCTCATATATTTTATAATATGTTTTTACTTTATCTACATACTTTTTAGTTTCTTTATATGGTATATAATCTAAAGATTCACCTTCCTTAGAATAGCTTGGATTCTTTAGCCACTCATTAACTCGTCCTCTACCTGCATTGTATGCAGCTACATATAAATCCATATCTCCAAACTCTTTCCGTAGATTATCTAGATACCAACAACCCATTTTTATATTATATTCTTCTTCGTATAGTTTATCAGATGTATAATCTTCTAATTTCATCTCTTTGGCAATCCACTCACCAGTATCTTCTGTTATTTGCATTAATCCTAACGCATTCTTATGAGATTTTGCATCCCTATTAAATCCACTTTCCGCCATAATTACAGAAACTACAAAGTAAGGATCCAAATCATTTTCCTTAGCATATTTGGTAATGGCCTCTTTATGTCTAAACGGAAAGATATATTCCTTTACTATATATTTTCCCCCATAAAAAGCAATAATTATTAAGATTACAAATGCAATCAGTTTTTTAAACTTCATCCCCTTCTCCTTTGTGCTATATTATTTTAAAAAATTCTACAATATCTTCTACTTGTTTTTTAGTTTTTGCAACATCACCATTATTATCTATAAGTATATTAGCAAATTCTTTTTTACTTTCTAATGGCATCTGTGCATTTATTCTACTTATAGCATCACCATTAGATACTTTATCTCTAGATTTTACCCTTTGTATTTGTGTATTGTTATCAGCCCAAACCAATATTACATAATCCATTTCATTATGTAGATTATTCTCAATTAATGTAGGAGCATCAAGCACTACTAATTTTTCTCCTTTTTTCTCATATCTATCAAAAGCTAAGTTAACTTCCTTGATTATATAAGGAATTATTATAGATTCAAATTTAACTCTTTGTTTTGGGAATCTAAATATATGATTCCCAAACTCTTTTCTTCTAAATTCTCCTCTCCAATCAAAAAAACCTTCTCCAAACTCACTTCTAACTGTATTAAGGATTTCAGGATAATTGTTTAGCACTTGCTTTGCCACTAAATCTGCATCTATAACCTTAAATCCAGCTGCAATTAACATACCAGATACTGTACTCTTTCCTGTACCTATCCCCCCTGTTAATCCTACCTTAAGCATTTCTACGCCTCCTTATTTAGCTTCATACCATGTAGTTCCTTCATTAGCATCCACTTCCATAGACACATGTAGTTTCACTGCATTTTCCATTTCTTCTATAACTAAAGCTTTAACTAAAGCCTCTTCTTCTTTTTTTACATTTAATATAAGTTCATCATGAACTTGTAAAATTAAACTACTTTTTAGTCTTTCACTTTTTAATCTATTATATACACTAACCATAGCTATTTTTATTATATCTGCTGCACTTCCTTGAATTGGTGCATTCATAGCTAACCTTACCCCTAACGCTTTAACTATTTTATTTGATGATTTAATTTCAGGTATAAATCTTCTTCTATTAAATATAGTTAAAACATAACCATCTTTTTTAGCCTTTTCTACAACCTCTTCTAAATAAGTTTTTATCTTAGGATATCTATCAAAATAAATTTTCATATATTCTGAAGCTTCCTTTTTAGTTATCTTTAAATCTTGTGCTAAAGAAAAATCGCTTATGCCATATACTATTCCAAAGTTAACTGCCTTAGCCCTACTTCTCATAAGTGAAGTTACGTCTTCTATTGGAACATTAAACACTTCAGAAGCTGTTTTAGTATGAATATCACTATGCTCCTTAAAGGCATTAATCATATTTTCATCTCCAGCCATATGTGCAAGCACTCTAAGTTCAATTTGAGAATAGTCACAAGATAATAGTATATCTCCTTTTTCTTTTGGAATAAATACCTTTCTTATTTCTCTTCCCATTTCATATTTAATAGGTATGTTTTGAAGGTTTGGTTCAGTACTTGATAACCTTCCTGTAGTAGTTACAGCTTGATTAAAACTAGAATGTATAAAACCATCTTCATCTATAACTTTTTTTAACCCTTCCACATAAGTAGAATTAAGCTTAGTTATTTGTCTAAAGAAATTTATATTTGATATTATAGGGTGTTTATCTTGAAGCTTTTCAAGGACTTCTGCATTAGTTGAATATCCTGTCTTAGTTTTCTTAATAACAGGTAAATCAAGCTTTTCAAAAAGTATTTTTCCAAGTTGTTTTGGAGAATTTATATTAAATTCCTCTTCAGCTAGTTTAAATATTTCTTTTTGTGTTTTTTCTATTTCCTCTTTAAACTTAACAGCAAGTTTTTCAAGCATATCTTGATCTATATTAAAGCCTTGACTTTCCATGTATGATAATACAGATACAAGTGGAAGTTCTATTTTATAATAGAGTTCCGCCATTCCATCATCTGCTATTCTCTTCTTTAAAATTTCATATATTTCTTTCATATATGAAGAAAGCTTTATAATTATTTCCCATCCTTCTCCCTTCGGATTTTCTCCTAAGTATTGATTTACTAAATCAATTAACTTATATTCTCCTTTAGAAGAATCAACTAAATAAGCTCCAATAGCTGTGTCAAATTCAAAAGACTTAAGCTCTATATTCTCTTTGTGTAATATAGTTATTAATCCTTTAGCATCATGAACTACTTTTTTAATAGACTCATCTTCCATAAATGCTTTAATTGCCTTAATACCTTCTTCTTTATCTTTATCTAAAATATCTTTTACAGCAATTTCTGTTCCTTTATTTTTTGAACCTAAAATAAGTTTATCCATTTCAATTTTAGAATACAAGGAACTATTTAATGTTGAATATACTATATATGATACTTCTTTTTCTTTTGACAATACTTCTTTCATACCTTCTATAGTATTTATCTTTTCAATTACTATATTATCTTCTTTTTCTTCTTCCTCTGCTCCATCACTTAGTTTAGTTAGTATAGTTTTTAACCCTAGTCTAATTAATAAAGTCTTAAGCTTTTCTCTATCATAATTTTCTTTACTTTTAATTTCATCTAAATCTATTTCTATTGGTACTTCTGTCATAATTGTAGCTAACTTTTTTGAAAAAATTGCTTGTTCTCTATAAGTCTCCAAATTTTCTTTAAGTTTTTTACCTGCTATTTCATCTATATGATTAAGTACTTCTTCTACAGAACCATAGGTTTGAATAAGTTTAAATGCAGTTTTCTCACCTACTCCTGGTACTCCAGGAATATTATCTGACTTATCTCCCATTAAACCTTTTACATCAATAAATTGAGTTGGAGTTACATTATATTCTTCTACAAAAGTTTTTTCATCATAAATAGCAGTCTCTGTTACTCCCTTTTTAGTAATAACAACTTTAACTTTATCTGTAGCAAGTTGAAGAGCATCTTTATCTCCAGTAACCACATAAACCTCAATATTATTCTTCTCTGCTACCCTAGCCACAGTTCCTATTATATCATCTGCTTCGAACCCATCTATTTCAAAAATATTAATTGATAACAATTTTAAAATTTCTTTTATTAATGGAAATTGTTCTGCTAATTCTTCTGGCATCTTTTTTCTGCCTGCTTTATAGTCATCATATTCAACATGTCTAAATGTAGGAGCTTTTCTATCAAAAGCTGCAACTATATAATCTGGTTTAAAGTCTTCCTTCATTTTTAGTAACATGTTTGTAAACCCATAAATGGCATTTGTATGAATTCCTTCACTATTAGTTAAAGGTGGTAATGCATAAAATGCTCTATTCATAAGTGAATTGGAATCTAGTATCAATAATCTTTCCATATATTCCTCCTATTATTATAATGTTATACCAATACAAGGCAAACATTACACTTCCTTAGGTTTTATTATACTATTTTTAATAGTGAAAATCATTACCCATCTTTGTTATTTTTGGGTAACAATTATTATATATTAGTAAAAATAGTTTCGCTTAACATAATTTTTTATTATAGTATACATTATTTCATTTAACAAGATTAAAGTTTCCTTATTTTCTATTGATTTATTATAATTAATTTTTTCAACTTGTTAACATATTATCAAAAATAATAGAAAATTTCATATAATTAATATTAAGTATAAAAGTAATTTTATTTTATAATAATATTTCATTTGTTAATTATACTTTAGAGCAAAAAAATTATAGGCAGATAACTCCACCTATAATCTAATCTTTTTATATTAACTTCTAAATAGTAATTTCTTTTCTTCTAATATATATTCTAAAAACTATTTCTTCCACAAAAGAAAATAAGCTTGATGCTATAAAATATAAACTTATTGCTACAGGAGCCTTTATTGTAATTATAATACTCATTACACTGGTCATTATAATGTTAGCTTTACTTAACTTAGCTTGTGCTGATATCTTGAAAAATGGTATATAATATAGTATGTTTGAGCTAAGTGCTGTCATAACATATATAATTGGTATAATAAATGCTCCATCTGCCATATTAAGGTTAGTTACCCATGGAACAAGTATAGTTCCAACCTGAAAATCCATACTTAAAACTGCATGATATAAAGCATATATTATTGGAAGTTGAAGTAGTATAATAAAACCACCAAATACTCCTTTTGCACTCTTTTCATAATGTTTTTGTAGTTCTTGTTCTAATTTCTTTTTATTATTTTTATATTTTTCTTTTATTTTTTCAAGCTCCAAAGAAATTTTTTGGCTTTTTTGCATACTTATTTTTTGCTTAAATGATATAGGTACAAGTAGAAACTTTACTAATATAGTCAGTAATATAATAGCTATACCTAAATCTCCTGTTATACTGAAAAAGTAATTAAGTGAATTTTTTAATACTTCTGAAATGATGTTCATTTTTCTCCTCCTAAAATTAAAAGTATATCTAGAAACATCACTTCAATTAAAAATGTACACAATACCGCCAAATATCATACTTTTCAAAAGAAACATAATTTTTTATTATCATATGTCTAGAAAAATCTAAGAACATAATATATATCTTTTTTATTAAGTTGCTATTAAAGTTTCTTATTTGATTCTTATACACTGTAAAAGCATATGTAATAACCCCAACAAGAAGCATTAATACAAAAACTATTTGCATAATGTTAATTAATTCTGTCTTCATAAAAACTACCTCACAAGATTCATGTATACATTATACTACTTTAAACACTATTTACAATGCATATTTTACTATACTTCTAAATTATTTTATATGCTAATCTATATCTGAAGCTTTATCTTCAGCTTCTTTAATAGCCTTTTTTGCTTGTTCTTCTAAAGTCTTGGCTTCCTCCATAGCTTTTTCAGCCGCAAGTCTAGCTTCTTTTGCTTCTCTTTCAACCTTTAAAGCTGCTTCTTTAGCTTTTCTAGCCTCAGCCTTAGCTTCTTCTTTTTTAGCTTCTTCAATTCTTGTCTTTGAATTTTTAGATAATTTTTCATCATATATTTCAATTTCTCTTATAAGTCCTTCAATAAAGAATTTAAATCTTCTCTTTATCCTGTTTTTAAACAAGATATTTTGTAGTATTACATTAAACCAAACAAAAAAACCTGTTGACTTATCTTCCTCTATCAATGTAATCCTGGTTGAATTCTCATCAATAATTTCAAACTCATAAGTAGAATAATAAATTCTATCAGGGCTTGTGCTCGTAATTTGATATAATTCATTCTTTTTATAATCTGTAATCTCTACTTTTAAAGTTGCACTTTGAACAGAATATGCTCCAACTCTTTTAGTTATAGAACACCCTATTGGATTGCTTTCATTAAATTTAGGGAACTCCCTCTTTGCTTGTCTTATAAATAAATTAAAAACCTTTTCAACTGGATATTTAATTATGGCTGAATTTGAAAACCCCATATAATTACCTCCATACTTTTATACTTTTGCTATTATTATACTAATAAAGAATGCATAAGCCAAGCTTATGCATCCTCAATATAATATAGTTTTATACTTAATTAAACATTTGCACTGTTTCCAGCACCATAATCCTCTTCAACATTTCCCATTCTATTTGAAACTATTACAAATGGAGCGTATATACATACAGCTATTACTAACAATACTGCTGCAAGTATCACAGCTTTAAAGTCTCCATTAGTAGCAAAGAATGCTGAAATTATTGGTGGACAAGTCCATCCTGGATCCTGAGAAATATAATTGACCACACCTATCTTTGTAAAGAAATATGCAATTCCCATTAGTATTGGTGAAGTAAGTATAAATGGTATAAAGTAAACTACATTTAAAACTATTGGCAATCCAAATATAACTGGTTCATTAATTTGGAAAAATGCTGGAGCTGTTGCTAATTTTGCAAGTTCTTTAGCCTCTTGTTTCTTAGAGAATATATATATTGCAATTACTAATGCCCCAGTTGCTCCTGATCCTCCAATAGAACCATAAACATCAACAAAGTTTCTTGTTATTATATATTTTGGTGGTAATCCTCTTGATACCAAATCAGTATTTTCAAGTAGTGCTGGTTTATACATTGGTGTAAGAACACCTTCTGCTATATTCATACCATGTAGACCAAAGAACCATAAGAACTGTGCAATAAATATTAAGAAAATATATGTTGCTGGTGATTGTCCTAAGCTCATCAATGGAGATTGAATAGTATCGAAAATCCAAGTTGGAACATCTTTACTGAAAATATTGTCAAATAAAACTTTTATAATACCAAAAATCACCAATGTAATAGAACCAGGAATTATTGCTGCAAATGACTTAGAAACTGCTGGCGGCACTGTTTCTGGCATTTTAACAACCCAGCCTTTTTTGGTTATTCTAACAAATATTTCTGTTGCAACAAAAGCAGTTATAATAGCTGTAAACATTGAATTAGCACCCATAAAATTAAGTGAAAAAACATCACTAACACCTTGAACATAATCACCATCTTTCAATGTAAATACATCCTTGGTAAGAGTTGCTGGTAATATAGCAAAATATGATGCAACTGAAATTGCTGCTGCTGATAATGCATCTGATTCATATGATTTTGCTAAAGAATATGCAATTGTTACTAATAACAACACGCATATAATCTTTAATGTTCCTTGTTGAACAGCCCAACCAATATTTATAATCCACTTATCAATAAATGGTTGTATAGTATCTGCCCAAAATCCTAATTTATTTAATTTTGAACCTATTAATGATGTATTTTGTAAGAAAACACAGTTAATCATTACAGCAATAGCACCAGCCATATTGGCTGTTAAAATAGCAATAAATCCATCTTTTAAAGCAACTAAGTGCCTTTGACCACCAACTTTTTGCGCAATTGGTAATAGAAATTTTTCTAACGTTGCAGAAAGTTTGTCCATAAAACTCATTTTTTTGTTCCCCCCTAATAATAATTGATATATATGAATGTTCTTTATTTAAATCCTTTACATTGCAAAAAGTTCAAATAAAGCTCATACATAACAAATTTAATCATTTACATTTTTCTTCCCACAAAAAATGTCAACCCTTTATTTATGATATAGTAATTTTTATTACTATATTTTCTATTTTAGAACATAATATTTAAATTGTTTCTTTTAGATAAATCTTATTTTTACTAAAAATAAATAACCAACTAAAAGCCATTTTTATTCCAGTAAGATTTGATCCACAACTTAATCTTAATGTTTCTTTCTTATTTATTATTACCTGCTTTGTAGGACTTTTTGATCCCATACATTTAATAAAAATATCATACTCACCAGGTTTTAAACTAATTACCTTTCTTGATCCATTGGATATAGAGTTAACCTCTTCTCCATTAATAAATATTTTATATTCTGAAAGATTTTGTATATCTTGATACTCTCTAGTAAAAATGATATCTCCCATTACTATCACCCAAATTTATTATTCTCCAATATATTTTAAAACATCTGGCATAAACTTTTCCGTTTGTTTTAATCCAAAAGCTGATGGTTTAATAGAAATATAATTTATTCCCTTTGAATCTAGTTCAGTCTTGATTGATGCCTCTGCTAACATCACCTCTGGTGAAATTATAACTACTTTTATATCCTTAGTAGAAATTTCTTCTCCATAATTTTTATCTGATGCATATATCCACTCTATTGGCAAATTATTTTTTATAGTGTAATCATCCATATATTTTTTAAATGACCTAGATTGTCCACTACCTCTACTTATAACAAGTACGTTCTTCATCATGTAATCCCTCCTATTACTAATCTACATATATTAATCTATTAGAATTAAATTTATCAATAACTTATATAATTTGAATTCTATATCATATTGTCCAAAATACCCCTAATTAGCTATTGAAAATATTTACAGGATTATTTTATAACATTTTCAATATAAAGTAAATAGCTTTTGCAAAGTTTTTATGTTTTTTTACCAACCTTTTTTATTTATACCTACAAATTGTATATTTTTTCATTTATAAGATATGCCATTTTCCAAATATATCCACGTAATTTCTTAATTTTTTTAATATTTTGTAAACAAAAAAAATAGTCCCTAATCAAAGAGACAATATAATTTTTATATTAAAATAAAATAAAAAACCTAGGTATATCTTGTTAGAAACTTACCTAGGTTTTTTCTCTTTCTTAAACATCCTTATAATCAACATCAATTGCTTGTTTAGGATCAATATCATCTTCTATATTAACTTTATTCCCATTAAATATGCCACCTGAATTATTTTGAAATCTAGCTCTATCTGGTTTATCTTTAAAATATCTAACTATTTTTAAAACCACATAAGCTACTAATCCAGCAACAACTAGATATGGTAGTATTCTAAAAAAGACTACAACAGCCAAGATAGCAATTAAAATATACATAATAGTCTTTAAATAAATTTTATTCATATGCCTTACCTCTGCTTGTATTATATATTTTATCTTATTATACAATTATAAATTGACAATATAAAGTCAAAATACATTAATAATTTCTTAAGAAGTGATTTTTTAAATCGATAATTGGAGCCATAAAATTTAAAATAACATATAAAATTCTTTGAAAATTTTAAAAGACACTCTTTCGAATGCCTTTTTATCTTATACTTTTTTTCTTCTTGCAATTTTAGGTAAAATTAGTCCTAATCCTAAAAGTATAAATGGTGTTATAACATTTAACCCTAATCTAAACCACCAATCTCCTGTGAATTTTTCTATTCCTGTTGGGAACATCCCCATAATACATGCAAAAGCAGTAAATACAAAACACCATATCCCAAAAATTAATGCAATTTTATCATTCTTAACAAATTTATATTCCGATTTGTATTTATTAGCTGCTTTTTTCAATGCTATAAATGCTAAGAATACCCAAAGATATCTAAGTGGCATTACAACAGAGTTAAGCTTTAATAGCCAATTAAATAGTTCATTCATATCACCAATACCAAGTGCTGGAACTATTATTAATATTCCCACTAATATAGTAGTCATATAATATCCATTTATAGGTGCTCCATGCTTATTTATTTTTGTTAATGATTTAGGAACATAATTTTCATCTGTATCTGCAAGTAATACTTTAAGTGGTGCATCTATTGAAAATACTAACGCTGATACTTGAGCTGTCATATTTGCAATAGCATATATTATTAGTAATAAATTTCCAACCCCATAATATTGTCCTAACATCTTAAATGCATAATATTGTCCATTCATCATAAGATCCTTTGGAATTGCATTTGCATCAAACATCATTCCCATAGCTATTGATCCTAGTATTGCTGATATAGCCACCATTATAGCAAGTACTATCATTCCTCTCGGAAACTCTTTAGTCGGATTGTTAGTATTATTTACATATGGTGATATCTTCTCACATCCACCTACAGCAAATACTAACATTGATAGAGTTGTAAGATATGTAAAATCAAATTTGGGTACTATTGTATGAAAACTTATATTTGTAGTTGCTATAGACATTCCTGTAAGTGCAGGTGCTGTAATAACTAACAGTATATACAGTATTGACATCACAAATGTTGCTGTTCCAGCAATTGTTCCAATTCTCTTTAATGAAGTAATTCCTCTTGATGCTACCCACACAAAAAATAAGAATATTGCTAATATTATTGTTTGAGCCACCATTGTATTCATTCCACTAACTAAGTTTCCATCACCTTCAACAGCCCAACCTAATGCTATTAAAATAGCTTGTGGCTTTTGTGCTAAATATGGTATATGAACAACCCAGTATGTCCACCCTGCAAAATAAGCAAGTTGAACTCCCATGGTTTCTCTTATCCACGAACTTACACCTGCTTTTCCATCTTTAAATACAGATCCTAATTCCCCTACCATTAAGGCATATGGAACAAAATATAATCCTATAATTAATATCCAAGATACTATAACCGTTAAACCTTGATTTGCGAAATTGTTAACAACGTTTCCAAATCCCCAAACTGCAACAAAAGCCATTAATGCTAAGTTATACCATCTTAATTTTCGTTCTTCTTGAATCATGTCATTCCTCCTGCTTCTATTGTCTTAAATTTCAACTTTAGAACTACCTTTCATATTGTACCAAAATATTCTTGTAATTGTAATAAAAACTCTTAATCTTAAAAAATAATTTAAAATTAAGAGTTTTGATTACTTATTTACTATGAATATTATAATTATTTTTATACTACTATCTTTACTACTATTTTTCTTACTTTAGAAGGTTTGTCCAAAGCACATCCTGGTTTATGTCCATCTTCTGGAAAGAAAATTACATAATCTCCACTAGTTACTTCTAATTTTGAACTATGTTCTACATTTTTAAAGAAAGCAATATCTTTTTCATCAAAATTATCTTCAACAATTTCTAAAGATTCTACTGGTGCATAGCCCATAGTTTCATTTCCTTGAATAATATATTGTATGTCAATATATTTTTTATGAGCTTCCCACCTTCTATCTTCTTCTGGTTCAGTTGTATACTCTTGAACAAATGCAAATACATTTTTACCATCTATTTCATAATTACCTATTTCTAATTTAGTTAAATCTGTCTTTTTTAAAAACTCAAAAGCCTTTCCTAAATTAGCATTGATTTTCGAATAATCCTTTGTATTTCTAATATTTTCACAAATCATTATTTGTTCCTCCTAATCTTTTTTCTATAATATACATATTACTCCTGAAACTTACAACTTTCAATATTGTTAAGAATATTACCATATAACCATATATATGGTGAAGAATATTTAAAAGTTGAAAATTAAGAATTCTTAATATAGAAAAAACACTTCATAAATCTACATAATATAGATTTATGAAATGTTTTAATACTCTCTTCTAATTTATATCTTTAAGAGCTTTATATTCATTAGCTTTTTTAGCAACTTTTTCACACAATTTAATTGATACTAAAGCTAATAACACTCCAATTATTATACCAAACAAAACATCTGACGGATAATGTACATATAGATATAATCTAGAGAATCCAATGATTATAGCTAAAATATAAGCTCCTATCCCAATTCTTTTATTTGTATAATATAATACTGTGGCAGCTGCAAAAGAATGCATTGTATGCCCTGATGGAAATGAAAAATCCTTTGGCTTTGATATTATCAAATGAATGGTTGTATTTACATCAAAAGGTCTAACTCTTGCCACCAATGGTTTTATTCCTAAATTTCCAATAATAAAACATAGCGCCAAAGCACATAAGAGTATTAATCCACTTTTTCTATACTTTGTGCTACAAATAAGTATTAGTCCTATAACTACCCATAAAACCCCACCATTTGCAAGCCCTGTTATCACAGGCATTATGCTATCAAAAAATGGATTTGTTATATTGTTATGTATGAGCATAAGTATAGAATTATCAATTTGTTGAATAAACTGCATTTTTCTTCTCCCTATTATCTACTAAACTATTGTCTTTTTTGAAAACTTACTCTTTAATACTGGTATTAATCCAGGTAATATTGAAATAAATATTATAGCAAGCACAACTGTCTCAAAATTTTCTTGTACGAGTGGAATGTTTCCAAAGAAATATCCTGCTGCTCCTACTATTCCAACCCAAAGAGATGCTCCTATTGCATTGTATGATAAAAATTTATTATAATGCATATCACTTATTCCAGCTACAAAAGGCGCAAATGTACGCACTATTGGAACAAATCTTGCTATAACAATTGTTTTACCACCATATTTTTCATAAAACCCATGAGTTTTATCTATGTATTCTTTCTTTATAAACCTATTTTCTTTTTTTATAAGCTTATTACCTAGTTTATTACCAATCATATAATTCATTGCATCACCTAAAATAGCTGCTACAAGAATAACTGCAATTAATAACAAAATATTAAGATGACCAAGAGCTGCAAAAGCTGTTGCTGCAAATATTAGTGAATCTCCTGGCAAAAATGGGGTAAAAACTAATCCTGTTTCACAGAAGATTATTAAAAATAACATAACATACGTTAAAGTACCGTACTCATTGATAATTCCACCTAGATATACATCTAAATGCATAAAAATATCAATAAAATTTTTTATTAACTCCATCTTTTCTCTCCTTAAGTTTATTTGCCTTATTTATATAATAACTCTAACATATGAACTACTTATTTCTTAATAAAAACAGCTTGTCTTATATTCTAGTTTTTATTATTTTCATCATTATTTAGCAGCATTTAACATTCTAACCTCAAGCATCTGTTCTTATCAATAGTTTCAACAAGATATTATAAAAATAAAACCTCCTACTGCCATATTTGATATTTATTTTTTAATTTTGCAAAAAAATATCTTCTATGTGCAGTAGTTACTTAATCTTATAGTATCAATGAGTTAACATTTCTGTCAATACATGAAATCATAATAGACTTTTTAATATTATCACTCTATGTTTATTTTTTCAAATATTGCCTTTGGCTGTTTACACATTGGACAAACATATTCATCACTTAATTCACGAAATGGTACTTCTCCATCATATACATATTGACATACTGGACATTCATAAATGGCCTTCGTCTCAGCATGATTAATCACTTCTGTGGGCTCATTCAATGTTCTACCATCATTATTTTTTCTATAAAATCCATAAGTCATATACTCATCCTCCAAATAATATTTTTCTTAATATTATTTTGTATTTTTATATGAATTTTATACAAGATTATATTTAGCATTCTCACTTTGATTTTTTCATAATATGTATTATTTCATCATCATTATTCCTCACCTTAATTTTTCCCACTATTTATATCAATTATATATTAATCACCATCAAGCCTATACTCTTACCTAAAATAAAGCTATAATGGATTATAAAGACAGAATTCTTATTTAGAAAGGAGGCTTTATAATGTTAGATTTATTCAAATCTTTTGCAACACAAGAAGATTTTTTTTATGATGGTGCATTTATTGCTAAAGTTAAATACCAAAAGTTCAAATCAACATCTGGTACCAAGATATATAAAAACGAAATACTCAAAAACAACAAAAAACTTTGCATAATAAATTGCAATGGATATATTAATGATGAAATAGTAGAAACTCTAACAGTTTACTTAATGATGAATGTAACTGTAAAAAAACTTAATGAAACAGTAGTTATGGAAAATAGGTGGACCTTATGGCATAATTTTTCAAAGGAAGAAATAGCTAATTTTAGCTATTTAACAGGTGATACAAATTCTATTCATTTAACTGAAAATCCAGTTGTACAAGGATTATTTATTTTAAAAGAACTTTGTAATATGACTAATGCTAATGAAATAGAAGTAAAATATGTTCATCCTATTTATGGATGCAATCCTGTTTATATAAAAGTTGATGAAAATATTATAGAAGGTTTTAGCAATAATATACTATGTTTTAAAGCAAATTTAAAAAACAAATAATCAAAAAGAAAGTTGGTAAACAAATGATTGACACAAATAATGTAAAATTCGAAGAAATATTCAGCATTTTAATTAAAGTAGATACACCTATTGTAGTTGGACAAGATGAAATTGTAGGAAGACGTCAACTTATTCCAATACTTTCTGGTACAGTAACTGGTAATAATTTCAATGGACATGTTTTGCCAGGAGGCATTGATAGTCAAATTATTCGTCCAGACGGAAAATGTGAATTATCTGCACGTTATGCTGTACAGCTTGATGATGGTGCAACTATATATATTGAAAATAATGGAATTCGTACTGTTCCTTCTGAATATATAGAATCGGTTAAGAAAGGTGAGTTTGTAGATCCAAATGTATATTATTTCTGTACAACACCTAAATTTGAAGTTTATTCTGAAAAGTATAGCTGGCTTATGAACTATACTTTTTTCTGTTCTGCAAAGAGATTACCTAATAATGTCTTATTAAATTTCTATAAAATATTGTAAATTCTTTTTCAAAAAGGATTATTAACACAATACAACTTTATTCATCATAATATCCCATTTATTTGCCTTATTTACTTATAATTATTCATTCATCGTCTTGTTTTTTCTTGACTTGATTAAAAAAATATGTAAAAATATTAATAATAAAAGAATTAATCTTTCTAACAAAAAGATTAATTCTCTACTTATTCCATATAGAATATAGACAAGCTATATTCCCCATTTATTGTATAATCTCTTATTTTTTATCTATTCAAAAATATGCTGATGTAACACGATTCATATGTGTATATTTTTTTATAAAAAGATATAGGTTGAAACCTTCTTATCAGCTCAATATAACCGTTCTTTTGGTTAAGTAGAAAGATTAAAACGAAAGAGGTCTTTAGTAATGTTAGAAAACTTCAAAAAACTCCCTATAGTCGTGAGAGTTATTTTTTGTTTACAGTTACTAACTTGTGTTTCATCTGTTTTAGATGCAATAAATTTTTTGAAAGTAACTAACGAAATATCAATGATTTACATGTTAGCAGGTGGGGATGCTCCAAGTAAATTCACTCTCTATATGACTATCATATCTAATCTCTTAATTATATCGTCTATAGTAATTATTTTTTTAAATCCAAATAAGCAAACTATATTGATATACTTCGGAGTACTTATTTTTAATCTTGTCATCAGTCTTAGCTTAAAAAAATTAGATTCTTTTTTTGTAGTTACAGGTATAGTGTTACCACTGATTATGGCTTGCATACTAACAGAAAATAAATATCTATTCAGATCTTGAAATAAAACGCAAACGAAAATTTGTATCTTTAAATATTGCTGGAAATTTAAATTTCCAGTTTTTTTTACTTTAATTTTCACGACGACACAAAACTACATTTTTTTTCTCAAGCATCTATTATAGTCATAATATTCTAATTAATTTCAATCGGCGCTAAAGAAATATTACATTATATTACATTTTTCTTGACTTTTTTCATTTTTTATGTGAATATTATTATATAACTTTAATTTAAAAATAATTATTTCTTTATTGTAGGACAAGCTTTTAATTTAAATAATTATCTTTTACTTTTATTTTCTTAATATAATATCTGCTAATATAACACAATTGGTAAGTGTATATCTGTATTGATAATCAGAATTATAGAGGTTCAACTCCTCTTATTAGCACCATTAACCTAATTAGGGTTAAAATAAGAAAAAAAGAAAGAGGTAATTAATAATGTTAGAAAAATTCAAAAAATTTCCAGTTGTTGCACAAGTAGCTATAGGGTTACAATTAGTAGGCGCTTTTTGGAGTATAATAGGTTCATTTGGTCTACTTAACATGTCTGCTACAGAATCTTTGATATACGAATTGACTGGAGAACATCTTCCAAGTAAATTTATGATTTCTCTTGATATCATTGTGGCAATCGGACTTATTGTTTCTTTATATCTTTTAGTATCTAATACAAATAAAAAATCTGTAATGATTTATTTTGGAATAATAGTTTTATATTTTATATTAGGTATTATAACTAACGGATTTAGCTTTGTAACTATCTGTGGTTTATTTTTACCAGGACTTATGGCTTATACAATAAATGAAAACAAAGACTTTTTCGGACTTTAATTTTAATTAAAAACTAAACCTATATTTTTCTGCAAACGATAAATTTATAAATAAAAAAATACTGTTAATTTAAATTCCAATATTTTTATTCACTATATTATTACTTGCAATTTTTCTATAACCCTATTTTTGATAACTTAATTAATCTTAATATATTTTTTTATTTTGCCAAAATAAGATGCAATTTTTTATTGAATTTTCAACCATATCACTAACTGCTTGATCTGTATAAAAGGCAGTATGGTGTGTTAAAATTACATTTGGAAAGTTCTTTAAAGTGTTCAAATACTTATTATCTATTATTTCTCCTCTTAAATCCCTATAATATAATTTTCCTTCACCTTCAATTACATCTAATGCTACCCCACCTATTTTTTTCTCTAAAATCCCATCAATTAAATCCTTTGTATTAACAAGTGATCCTCGAGCTGTATTTATAATTGTTACCCCATCTTTCATTAATTTTATTGAATCTCTATTTATTATATGATGATTGCCTTCTGTAGCTGGTATATGCAACGTAATCACATCACTCTCTTTTAAAAGAGTATTTAAATTAACATATTTAGCATGTTGTTTTACCCCTTCATCTTCATAAATATCATAAGCTAACAATTTTGAACCAAATCCACTTAAGTGATTAATTACCCTTTGTCCAATTCTTCCTGTCCCTATAACCCCAATAGTCAAATTAGGTAATTCTTTGCCTTGAACGCCTTGTAATGTATAATCCTGTATATCATTCTTATCCATAATAATTTTTATTTTCCTTGTAGCCATAAGAATTAACATTATTGTATAATCTGCTACACTATTTGGTGAATAAGAAACATTACCTACTCCAATTCCTAATTCTTTAGCCTTTATAATATCTATATGCTCATAACCAATAGTTCTTGTAGATATATACTTAACTCCTACTTTATGAAATTCTTCTATAAGTTCTGCTGATATCTTTGTGGTAATTACACTAATGCAATCATAACCTTTTGCAAGACTTGCATTTTCTATACTTGGAGCCTCATCACACAATTCTATTTGAACATTGTATTTCTTACCAAATTCCTTAAAATACTCTGTCTCATCTGGCCTATTACTATATGCTAAAATTTTCATTCTATCTAACTCCTTCATAAACACTATTTTTTATTTTTTGTACTCCTCTTTTTTTAATAAATATGACGGATGTTTTAATCCTGTTGGTGGATAAAATTCATCATGGGTATATTTAAATCCTAAACTTTTAAGAAGTCTAGATGATACTATATTTTTAGGATTATGTCCTGCAAAGATAGCAGAAACTCTAAGGATTTCAAAAGCATAATCAATAGTAGCTAAACAAGCTTCCTTTGCAAATCCCCTTCCCCATGATTTTTCCTTTAAATGCACTCCAATTTCAAGAATATTATTTTCTATATCATAATTTCTTAATCCACAGCAACCTATATTTTCATTAGTTTCTCTATAGTAGATTGGCCAATATTGAATCTTATACTCTTTATAATTTTTAATTTCTATATCAAGCCTTTTATGTATATCATCTTTTGTCATTTTTCCATTTCCTACAATATATTTCGTTACATTAGGATTCCCCCAAAGTTCTAATGCATCATTTATATCCTCCATGCTCCATAAAGCAAATCCTAATCTGTCTGTTTCTAGAAAAAACTCTTTCATTTTTAACTCCTAAATTACCTATTAATAATGACTATATATTTCCATTATATAACTATAAAGTATAAAACTCTATATGTTAGATTATTACTTATCTAACATATAGAGTTTTATACTTTATAAAAAATCTTTTCTTTCTGGTGTAAAGACATCATATACAACTGAGTTTTCTTCTAATGATACACATCCATGTTGAACATTAGAAGGCATAAAAATTGTATCTCCTTCTTTTACAATTTCAGTTCTATCTCCTACTATAAACTTAAAAGACCCTTTTAATACATATGTTAATTGATCATGTACATGAGCATGTGTTTCTATAGTTTCTGTAGGTTTTGCAAAGTGAACTTCAACCGCCATCATCTTTTCATCATGTACTAATACCTTTCTTTTAGTATTTTCATCTATAACTTTAAATTCAACATCCTTATTAAAACAAAACATTCTCTATATCTCCCTTTATATAATTTATTAAAAGGCATAGTATAACTCTCTGTTTTTATACTACGCCTTTTGTTTCTTATAAAATATGATTTACTTTATATTCTATTATCCTAAAATACTTTCAACACATTCCTTAATTTTGTCACATTTGCAGTTTGCAAAGAAATACTCTTTGAACTTTTCTCCACTTATAGCACCTTTAACTAATTCTTGATCTAGATTCTTTAAAATTGTAACCATATCCGTATGTGTTACTTTCTTAACTTCATCTAAAATCTTCTTATTTCTTTGTTCTGGAATTACTCTATCTTTTGGATATCCTTGTCCACTTTCTCCTTGGAATAGTTTTTCAAAGATATATTCTAAATTAAGTTCAGCTCCCCATCCAAATCCTTTTGCAAAAGGTAATGCAATTGCATTTCCATCATTAATTTGTGCAAACATATATGCATCAGATGGATCTACTACATGACCACATAATACACCTGGGAATGAGTTACAAGCAAGCATTGCTCCTTCTCCAGTTCCGCAACCTGTAATTACGTAATCTGCAGCTCCAGAATTTAATAATATTGCTGCTAAAATACCATTTTGAACATATGTTAATTGAGCTTCACTTTCAACTCCGTACATTCCATAATTAAATACTTCATGACCTTTTGGCTCTACAACTTTTTTAAGTGTTTCATATACCATTGAATTTTTTGAAGCTTGACTGTTTTCATTAATTAATGCGATTTTCATTGTCCCATCTTCCTTTCTTATCAGTTCTTGTCAATCCTGACTAAAACTCCACTATATGTATTTATAATATTAGTATATCATTATACATTATCTATTTCTTGTTATATCTTTTCGTAAATGTTGCAAATTTTGAACTAGCAAATTATAATTGACTTAATAATTTTATTTTAGAAAGGATAACTTATGAAAGAAGAAACTTCATGTAAAGAAGCTATAAAAAGCTGTTTGGAAAAACGTTATTTCGCTATTGCTCATCTTTATAAAGAGGAAAAAACCATGGATATGCATATACATGATTGTTATGAAATATATTACTCCATTTCTGGTGGCCAACAAATGCTTATTCATAATAAATTATATGATATTGATCCTGGTGATTTGTTTATAATTAATCAATTTGAAAGTCATCATATATCTAAAATAAATCAAATAGATCATGAACGAATTGTTATTTCAATTCATCCTGAATTTCTTAAATCTGCTTCAACTAATAACACAAAACTTGATTATTGCTTTAAAACTCGTACTGAAAATTTCATTCACAAAATTTCTTTATCAAAAGAACAGCAAAATCATTTTTTATATTTTATAAATAAAATAATAGCTTCTACTGGATTTGGTGCTGATATACTGGAGTATACATCTTTTTTAGAATTTATGATTTGGATTAATGGACTTTATATAAATAATAATTTATTATCAGTAAATAATTCTTATAAATACAATGAACAAGTACAACAAATAATTACATATATAAACGAAAATATAACAGAATCTATTACTATTGATTTTTTGGCAAATCATTTTTATCTAAGTAGCTCTTACATTTGTAGAATATTTAAATCAGCTACTGGTACTACCATAAATAAATATATTTCTGCTAGAAGAATAACAATAGCTAAGTCTATGTTAGCCAACGGAATGAATGTTAATGACGTTTGTGAGAAATGTGGTTTTAATGATTATACTAACTTTTTAAAAGCTTTCAAGAACATTGTAGGAATTTCACCTAAAAAATACTCTAAATTTAGCACAAGTTAATATTCTTATTTGTTTTAGACAAAATACAGGTGGATTGTCCACCTATATTTTTTTAATCTATTAATTTTTTATTCTATCCATAATATCCATTATTTCAATAGAATCATTCCAACTCATTGTTTCACTTTGAACTTTCCCTTCCTCTAGGCACTTATGTACCTCCATAATCTGATACTCAAAACCGTTAATATGAAATGGCCTGTGTATTTTTTCCTCTTTTCCATCAACCAAAATATAAGCAGTATCAGCATTTGAGTATTTAGGAACACAAATTCTTCCCTTAGTTCCTACAATGTTAGCTTCCCTTATTGTATCAAGATTTATAGCGCTATAAAGCTGTGATTGTTTTCCATCTTCATATCCTAATATAATAGAACCACTTTCATCTACTCCACTTTTTCCTATATATAAATCACTTTTTACACTTTTAGGTTTATTTCCAAAAAGAAAAGTGCTATATGATACATTGTAAATTCCTACATCAAGCAATGCTCCTCCGCCCAAATTTTTATTAAATAATCTACTCTTAGAATCAAAAGGTGTAAAAAAGCCATAATCAGCTTGCAACAATTTAACTTCACCTATTCTACCTTCATTAATCCATTCTTTAACTTTTTGATTAATTGGCAAAAATCGTGTTTTCATAGCTTCCATAAAAAACATCTTCTTCTCCTTTGCAATCTGAATTACCTCTCTAATTTCATTTCCATTTATAGTAACAGGCTTTTCACATAATACTGCTTTCCCATTATTTAAACATGAAATAGAGATTTCTTTATGAAAAACATGAGGTACAGCAATATATATAGAATCTATCTCCTCATCTTGAATAAGTTCTTCATAATTTCCATAACATTTATTTAATGGAACATCGTATTCTTTTCCAAATTCTTCTGACTTTTCTTTATTTCTAGCTGCAACTGCATAAAGTTCTGCTGACTCCATATATTTTAATGTACTTGCAAATTTCTTAGCTATATTTCCAAGTCCTATTATTCCCCATTTATATTTTTTCATTTCTTATTTTTAGTAAGAGTATATTGTAAATACCACTTCTCACTAAATCCTCCTTTTTCATTTTATATTATCTAATAAATTATTACTATTGAATCAAAAAATCTTTCTTGGAATTCCACTAATGCTTCTATCTGTTCTTTTGTATATTTATTCAATTCTTTACAAACTACTAATTTATCTTCAATATCATTTTTCCTTTTTATTATTGCAACAACATAACCTTCAAATGTTTCTAATGGTTCAAATTCTCCAATAACATATGCATCTATTTCCATACCATCACCTGATATTGTATTTGGTATATATCCATAATTTATAGGATAAATAAAATTGTGCTTTGGATGTTTACTTCCCATTGTTCTATCCATTTTAACATTAACAATTTTGCCAAAGTAAGACTCCATAAAAATTCCTCCTTTATTTTGTCATACCAAAAATAGCTCCTGATATATATGGTATTAACCAAATAACCCATACTATAATGCTGAACTTATGAAAATTAGATTTAGCTTTTTCATCATTTTTCACCAAAACAACTGCGGCCCATGTAGCATGAAATAACATTAATATGATTGCAAGTAATCCAGTTATCCCATGAAAATTTAATTTAAATTCACTTCCAGCCATTTTGCTCATTAAAGTAGTTCCTAATGTATCAAAAATTAGTCCTATCCAAAATATCACTAAATGCCATTTTTTTAATTTCCCCTGTATTTTTTCACTCCACACTCCTAATGTATAAAAAACTAGAGCTAATGTAATTGAAACTATTGCATAAAATATCATAAAATTTTCTCCCTAGTATATTAAAATTTCTTCTTTTGTTTTTTTATTATCTATTCTAGCATTTCCTTTAAATTAATGATAGATACTTCATTATATTAGTTTATTGGATTATATAGCATCTCCTCAACCATAAATTAATTATACTTCATAAATTTTGCAAATGTCTGAGTTCTTTTCCTTTTTAATAGTCTTAAATAATAAAATCATTCCTCTTTGCCAATAATAATGTAGATAAATATAATTATTACTCCAAGTTTATTGCTTTAATCAAATATTGTAAAAAAGGAGAGTTTAAATATGGAATTATTGAAGGCTATAGAAATGCGTAAATCTACAAGAAGTTATAAGCCAGAACAAATTAGTGATGAATCTTTAGATACTATATTAAAAGCAGGCTATGCTGCTCCAGTAGGAATGAATGATTATAATTCTGTTCATATAACAGTAGTTCAAAATTCTAATCTTTTAGATAAACTTACAGATGCAACTAAAGATTTTTTTGAAAATACTAGAATAAATACATTTTATGGAGCACCTACTGTTGCAATTGTATCTGGGAAACCAAGCGAAAAAGCACCTGGTGTTGAAGCTCATAATGCTGCTTGTATAGTTGAAAATATGTCACTTGCTGCTACAGATTTGGGGTTAGGCAGTGTATATTTGATGGGCTTCCTATTTGCTATTTCAAATAATAAAGAACTATTAGCAGAACTTAACTTACCTGAAGGATTTGTACCTGTTGCAGCACTTGCAATTGGGTATTCAACTGAAGATTTGACTGAAGAAGATTCTACTAAGCATACTATTGAAACTAATATAATCAAATAGTATAAAGGGAATATAGCTATATTTTCAGCTATACTCCCTTTCTTTTAATTAGTTTTTAATTGGTTTTTCCCCCAACTTGATAGTTCATATAACAATGGCAATAAACTTTTTCCCTTATCTGTAAGTTCATATTCAACTCTAAGGGGCATTTCATTGTATTGATTTCTAGTAACTAATTTCTCTTTCTCAAGTTCATGTAAAGAATTTGATAACATTGTATTTGTGATCCCTGATATCTCTTTCTTTAATTCATTAAATCTAACCACATCTTTTTTTAATAAATGTGCTAATATACGAAGCTTCCATTTGCCTCCAATAATGCTTAAAGTATATTTTATAGGACACTCTTCATTGTCATTACATTCTTTAATATCACTTTCTTTAATTTTTCTTAAAAATAGTTCCAACTCTTCATTAGTTGCCATAAACATTCCCCTCCAGTATGAAAAATAATACCTAATAATAAAATTCTGCCTACTTGTCCACTTAATTGTGAGTAGGTATAATAATTATACCAAGTTTATTTATTTCAGCAAATATTTTTGAGAAGGAGAATTTTAACATGGAATTACTGAAAGCTATAGCTGCTCGTAAATCTACTAGAAGCTATAAACAAGAACAAATAAGTGATGAAGATTTAAAAGTTATATTAGAATCAGGGGAAGCTGCCCCAGTAGGTATGGCTGCTTACAATACTGTTCATTTAACAGTTGTACAAAATGCTGATTTACTTAATGAGTTCACTCGAACTACACAAGAAGTATTTAATAATCCAAAAATGAATCCATTTTATGGAGCTCCTACATTAATCATTGTATCTGGAAAACCAAGTGAAAAAGCCCCAAATATTGAGGCTCATAATGCAGCTTGTATTACTGAGAATATGGCTCTAGCAGCTACAGATCTTGGTCTAGGTAGCGTTTATTTACTAGGATTTTTATTTGCTATCAATACAAAAAAAGATTTAGTAGAAAAACTAAACTTACCTGATGGTTTTGTACCAGTTACTGGTCTAGCTGTAGGATATCCAACTGTACCATTAACTGAAACAGATTCTAAAAAACATACAATTGAAACTAATATAATCAAATAATTATAAAGGTAATCATCAAAAAGATAGTATGTTCACTTTAGAACAACAACTTCCGTTTTCAGATGCAAAACAGAAAAACCTCATAATAGGTAACATTAAAACAGTACTAATACTCACATATATTAGTGCTGTTTTTATCATGTTTTTATTCACTATAAGAATATTACAAACCAATATTCTTATAGTGTGATCTTACATAAATTGTTAATCAATTATGATTATGATAATATAATGCCCTTTTCTATTTTATTTCCCTTTAAAAATTCTTTTACCTCAAGAGATTTCCCCCCTGGAAACTGTAATATTTCTATAATGAGAATACCGTTATTGGTGGCGACTGTAATTCCTTCATTATTTGCATCTATGATATAACCAGATGGTTTAATAATATTTGCCTCTACTGACTTGGATTTGAATATTTTAATTGGAATATCTTTATAATAAGTATGAGCAGTTGGCCATGACTTTATTTCCCTTTTATATTTTGCTTAAATGAATAATACGTAGCTAAAAAATAGCACATATAAACAACTATAATTAATATCAAAGCTAAAACTATATTTAATGTCAAAGCTTTATCTCCTACATATAAGCTTAACCTTTCACTATTTATGGCTTCAAAATTTCTTATAAATATTACAAATCCTATAATAGCAATTATTATTGGTAAAATAAAATATATTGATATTTGTTTTAAAACTAATTTACTTATTTCCCCATCATCTATCCCTAACTTCCTCAATGTATTAAATCTTCCCTTGTGTTCAATAGAATCTGATAACTGTTGAAGTGCAAGTATGGTTAAGCTTATCATAAGTAAAACAGTTCCTACATATATTCCAATTATTCTCATACCTAAAAAAGCATTTACTACCTCATTGGTTTCTGAAACCTTTAATCTAATTACAAAGGGAGTATTATATTCATCTGCCTTACTAAATAAAGTAGTATAATTTTTCTTGAACCATTCTGGTATATACTCCTCTTCAAGTTCTGCTGATTTATCAAAACTTATTTTTCCTTCTGTATTAACACACAATGCAGTATTAGCTAAAGTTAAATCAACACATTGCTCATCAGGTAAAACTATAAGTGCATCTCCACCTATATAAATATAAGATCCAAGAGATTCCTTATAAAATGAATTTGAACTAATACTTAATTCCTTTTCCTTTATTTTAATAGCAGGATTCTTTTCTAAATAGTCATTTATCTCACTATCTTTAATGGTTTTATCCCATTGCATTGTAAATTCATTTTTATTTAACTCAACCTTATCATATCCTAACATTTCTCTCAATTCATTGAAATCACTAAGACCAATTGCAAGTATGGGCATATTTTTGCTTCTACCTGTTCTAAAATCACTATTATTTATAAAATATTCTTCAACCTGGCAATAGCTTTTTATAGGACAATTTTCACTGCTTATATAATCTCTTATCTCCCTATAATCAATTTTAGGAATGTCTTGTATTTTTTCTTCTGTATAATACTTACTTGATACAACCATATCAAAAGGTATCCTATTCTCTAGATATCCTATCCCCCACTGAGACATTATAAGAGTTAAAGCAAAACTCAATGCTGCTCCTAAAAAAGTAAGTGAAATTGTGGCCATTAAAATAGGTGCTGTCTTTATTTTAGAAACTATAGCCCCTATAAGAAATAAATTTGTATACTCATACTTATAATTTTTCCACCTCTGATTAATTGCAATAACTATATAGGCCATGGAATAAAATAATGTATAAGTTGCTGCAATAAATGATATAATCCCTATTATTACATATTCATTTTCATTGCCTTTTATAAGCGACTTATCATTTAATACTTTTATTATTCTATAAAAACAAATTCCACAAGTTAAATAAAGCAATACAGCTACACTAAATACAAAAACATATACATTTTTACTTCTCTTAAACTGAAATTCTGTTTTCTTTTCATCGTTTATCATATTAATAAGTTTTGTTTTACTTAGTATCCTGATGTTAAAAAATCCAATTATGCAGAACATTCCTATAAAAAATAGAAAAGTTAACATCACAGTATCTATATATAATTTAAAGGAAAATATAATCTGTTGATTTACTGTCATAAGAATTATTGCAGTAACAAATTGTGAAAATAAAGTACCTACAAAAATTCCAAATACAATTGAGATAATCCCCATTACTAATGTTTCAATAAAGAACATAAATGCTACATTTTTTTGTGGAATTCCAAGGAGTATATAAGTTGCAAACTCTCTTTTTCTCCTTTTTATCATATACCTGTTAACATATCCTATAAGAAGTACAAGCAAAGCTGTTACTATATATGTTGCATATTTCATTGTCTTCTTTATAAAATCAAAGTTAACAGAATCCTCTGTGATAAGCTCATAACTTGAACTTGATAAAGACATAAACGCATAAAAAAGACTTACACATATAGTTAAAGTTATAAAATAGATTAAATAATCTTTAATAGATCGTCTTGCATTATTAAGAGCTAGTTTAACGTACATCTCTAACATCTCCTCCAAGTAGTGCAACCACATCTAATATCTGATTAAAAAATTCCTTACGAGTACTTTGTCCCTTTATAAGCTCGGTAAAAATCTTTCCATCTTTAATAAAAAGAATCCTATCACAATAACTTGCTGTAAATGAATCATGAGTTACCATTAATATAGTTGCTCCTAATTCTTTATTTAAATGCGAAATCATTTCTATTAACATTTGAGCTGATCTGGAATCTAAGGCTCCTGTTGGCTCATCAGCTAGAATAAGCTTTGGATTTGTAATTAATGCTCTTGCCGAAGCACATCTTTGTTTTTGTCCTCCTGAAACTTCGTATGGATATTTTTGAAGAATATCCTCTATCCCCAATTCATAAGCTACCTCTAAAACTTTCTCATCTATTTCTTTCTTCTTATATCTATTAATTGTTAAAGCTAAAGCTATATTTTCATGGATAGTTAAGTTGTCCAATAAATTAAAATCTTGAAAAATAAACCCTAAGTTTTCTCTTCTAAACTTTGCTATGTCTTTTTGATTAATTTCTGTTAAATCTATATTATCTACAAAAATATGTCCTGAACTTACTTCATCTATAGTTCCAACTAGATTTAGTAAAGTTGTTTTTCCTGAACCTGAAGGTCCCATAACTCCAACAAATTCACCTTTAGAAACACAAAAACTTATATCATCTATTGCTTTAAATATGTTACCTTTACTTCCATAATACTTTTCTACATTTTTTATATTTAGTATTTTTTCCACTTTCCTCACCTCTAAATACATTTTACATGATTTTGCCAGCACTTGATTTGATTAAACATTACTTTTAGGTTACAAATTTGTAATCTAAAAAATAAAAGCTAATTTCTGAATCAGGCAGAAACCAGCTTTTATTTTTACTTATTTTTGCTATATGTAGTTTTATATAATTGAACCCACACTCCTATGAAAGCTCTTTCAACATCATTTATTAATTCATCTTCTACTAATTGAGGATTTCTTATAAAGTCACATATCTCATGATATGATGAACCAAATTTATATTCATATAAATGCTTCATTGCTGAGTTTAAAGAAGTATATTGTTTGCTACTAATAGTTTTATATTCAGCCTCAGTTTTAGACTTTAATTCAACATGTAAGATTTTAAGCTTTAATTGTGCTTCCAACCATAATACATTCTTATATAAATCCTCATATTGTAAATGCTTTTTTATCACCAACTTAGAACCTTCAAACTTGTATGGTACATCAGCCTTTTCTAACACACCTACTATCTCTTGCCTATTGTTATACATAATAATATCCCCCATTTCAGTACCTAATTTCATAGTAAATAGAAATAATTTTTGAAACTTATTTCTATTTACTATGAAATTCTTGAACAACATTACTTAAATTAACATTATAACACTCTTTGTTGCATTTTGTCGAAAGCATCTTCATTTCTAACTTTCCTATTAAGTTGATAAATGTTTTTTATAGCTCAGTATCTAGATTTCTTTAAATGAAAACTTCTCTCTACAATATGATAAAAATGTATGAATTTTCTTATTTATAATATATAATTAAATATACTAGAGTTTGGAGAGTGAAAATTAAATGAAATTGAAAAATATAATATTACAAGGTGAAAAAATTGATTTAAGACTTATACAAACAGAAGATATAGAAAAATATTTTATAGCAGGATTTAAAGAAACTGATGAAGATATCGATTATTATACAGGTACAAATGATAAATTTACTAAAGATATGATAGAAAATTATGTCTTTAATATAGTAAATGATGATACAAGATATGACTTTCTAATTTTAGATAAAAATAATGCTATTTTAGGTGAAATTGTACTAAATGAAATCGAAAAATATAGTCGTAAGGCTAATTTTCGTATTGCCTTATTTAAAAGTTCATCTTGTGGAAATGGATATGGAACACAAGCAATGAAGTTAATTTTTAAATTTGCATTTGAATCTCTAAATTTACATCGTATAGAGCTAGAGGTTTACTCTTTCAATATTAGAGCACAAAAAGCATATCGTAAAGTAGGATTTTTAAAAGAAGGAGTAAAAAGAGATGGAGAATTGTTAAATGGTCGTTATTGTGATGTAATAACTATGTCTATGTTAGAAAGTGATTATGAAACTAATAGACATACTTTTCAATAAATCAGTTAGTTTGTAGCAGACAAAAAATAGTCTGCTACGGATATTTACAAAATTCTCCTTTTGGGAAAGTAATTATTATTTTAGTATATACATTAATTTTTGAATCAACAGTTATTAACAAACCTAATTTTTCACATAGTTTTTTGCAAAGATAAAGTCCTATCCCTGTAGATTTTCCATTTATTCTTCCATTTTCTCCTGTAAAACCTTTTTCAAAAATACGATTTATCTCATTATCATTTATTCCTATGCCATTATCTTCAACAATAAGCTGAATACCATTTTTAACATACTTAGTACAAATATTAATCTTTGGGGAATCTTCTTTTCTATACTTTATAGAGTTAATTACTATTTGATTTATTATAAATTCAAGCCACTTACTGTCTGAAAAAACATTTTTATCTATGTCATTTAATTCCACATCTATATTATTTAAAATGAACATATGCTTATTTCTTATAATTGCCTGAGTTATTGAAGTTTCTAAAGAAATTTCCTTTATAAGATAATCCTTCTCTACCTCCTCACTTCTTGCAAAAAACAAAGCTTGTTCAACATATCTATCTATATTTTCAAGTTCTTCTAATATACCTCTTGAAACGTTTGTTTTATTATTTTCTCCAATTAACTTTATTGCTGATATTGGTGTTTTTACTTCATGAATCCACTGTTCAATATATTCCTTATACTCTTTACGTTGCCTTTTAATTTTATTTATTTCCTCAAGCATTGACTTTCTAGATTTCTTCATTAGTATATAATAGGGTTTAGCATCTAAGAAAGGAGGATACTCTATAACTTCACTTATAAGGTATTTCTTATCTAACTTTTCTGCTATCATTAATAAATCATCATAGTATAATTTTCTTTTTTTATAATCATATATAAATATAATCATAAATATCACAATCCAAATGGCCACTATAGTGATTATTGTATCAAATGTATTTCCTGTACTAAAAAGAAATATACTTAAAGTCATTAATTCTATAAAATTTAACAGCATATTTCCTACTCTACTTTTAATATAATCTGCTATATTCATACTATATAACCTTGTCCTCTTTTAGTTTTTATAAAATCGCTAACTCCAATCTCTTCACACTTATTTCTAAGTCTAGTTATGTTAACAGTAAGGGTATTATCATTTATAAACATAGCACTATCCCATAGATTTTCCATAATATCTACCCTAGATACTATCTTCCCTTTATTAATTATTAAATAATGAAGTATTTTCAACTCATTTTTTGTGAGCTCAACTTTCTTATTACTATATTCTATTTCACTAGACAGTATATTTAATTTAACCCCATTATGCTCTATAACATCAATTGAACTACTATTTGGATAAACTCTCTTTAAAAGTGTCCCTATTCTTGCTAATAAAATTTGATTATTATATGGCTTTGTAATAAAGTCATCTCCACCTAAAGTTATACTCATAAGCTCATCTATATCAGTATTTCTACTTGTTACAAATATAATTGGAACCTTTGAAAAACTACGTATTTGTGTACATATTTTAAATCCATCATCATGAGGTAAATTAATATCTAATAAAATCAAATGTGGATTCTTATCTTTTACATCTTTAACTATATTATTAAATTCATTAACTTTTATAGCTGAATATCCATTGTGTTCTAACAAATTAGCTATTTCATTTTGTAATTTTTCATTATCTTCAACTATCATTATTTTAAACATATCTATTCCCCTTAACTAAACTCAGATTAATATAATCTTTTTACAGTATTAAATTGTACCAAATATAACTTATATTTCATAGTGATTCAAACATAGATAAAAATATAATTCAATCTTTTTACTAATAATCCATATATATTAATTATATTTTTGCAATAATATGACATATCATATTGAATTGTATTTATTTATACTGTAAAATATTATCTATTAGTGAAATACTTGCATACAAGAACAATAATGCTATATTATATTTTCAAAATACATCAGTTGATTTAGTTTTATTACAAGTAAATTATGTCTGAATTTTACTAAAACGTTATCAAAGTAATTATTACTTTTTAGGAGGGAAAACATGAAGATTAAACAAAACATTGAAAAAATACCTGGTGGTATGATGCTTATACCTTTATTTCTTGGTGCACTACTTAAAACATTATGGCCAGATGTAAATACTTTTTTTGGAGGGTTTACAGGTAGCTTTTTAACTGGTACATCAGTTATATTATTTATTTTCTTTTTCTCAATTGGCACAACTATTGATTTGAGAACTTCTGGCTATATAGCTAAGAAAGGTCTTTCTCTTTTAGTTGTAAAGGTTTTATTAGCATCTTTATTAGGTGTACTAGCTTCTCATATACTTCCTGAAAACGGTATCCAAACTGGTGTACTTTCAGGACTTTCTGTACTAGCTATTATAGCTTCATTTAATGAGACGAATGGTGGACTTTACCTAGCCTTAATGACATCTCTAAACAGAAAAGAGGATGCAGCTGGATTCCCATTTATCAGTATAGAATCAGGTCCATTTATGACAATGGTTGCTTTAGGAGTTGCAGGAATCGCTTCTTTCCCATGGCCAACCTTAGTTTCTACATTAATACCTTTCATATTAGGCATTACCCTTGGCACTTTAGATAAAGAATTTCGTAAAATGTTTGCTCCATTAGTATCTGGTTTAATTCCATTCTTTGCACTAACATTAGGATTTAATCTAAACTTTGGAATGATTATTCAATCTGGATTAATGGGCATAATTATGGGAATTGCAGTTGTATTTATTTCTGGAGGAATATTGTCCCTTGTTGATAGATTTGTTACTGGTTCTGACGGTGTTGCAGGTTGGGCTGCATCTTCAACAGCTGGTGCTGCTGTAGCTGTTCCTTTTGCTATTGCACAATCAAATCCTCAATTTGAACCAGTTGCAAACTCTGCTACTGCTATTGTTGCAACTTGTGTACTTGTAACATCTATATTAACGCCTTTTGTTACTATGTATTTTGAAAAAAGAGCACGTGCTAAGGGCTTACCTATAAAACCAGCTAAATATGATCTAAAACCACTTGAAGAAAGTAATTTAGATACTTAAGATTAGTTTTAATACTTCCTCAATAATAATCTTCTGAGGAAGTATTTTTTGTTAAATTTTTCTATATCTCTTTAATCCTAAAATATTTAGTATACAAAATGCCACTGCAAATAAAAGTAGAATAAATAAATAAAATTGTATATCCTTAAATTCATAAGATTTAATCATTATCCCCTGAAGAGCCTGAGCGCCATAATATAAAGGCATTATATGAGCAACCTTTTGAAGCCAAGTTTCCATATTCTCTACAGGTATAAGCCCAGTAAAAAATATTTGGGGAATCACCACAATAGGAATAAATTGCATCATCTGAAATTCTGAATTAGCAAATGTTGATAATAATATTCCTAATGACAAAGCTACAAATGCTATAATTATATTAGTTAGAAGCATTAATAGAATGTTACCTTCCATTCGTATATTAAGGACATAAATTGAAAAGAAAACTACTATCACAGTTTGTATAATAGCAAATATTCCATATCCCAAAAGATATCCAAATATTATTTCTCTTCTTTTAATTGATGTTGCTAATATTTTTTCTAAAGTCTTTGAAGTTCTTTCTTTCAATAAAGATATTCCTGATATTAAAAATACAAAGAAAAATACAAAAAAACCTATAAGTATTGGACTAATAGTATCAAAGAAAGCTAAACTTTCATCCCCATAAATATAACTATTTTCTATTGAAATACTACCTTTATCAGATAAAATATTTTTATCTACTCTTTGAACCATTTCTTTTAAACTAGATGCTTGAATCTTTGCTAAAGCCCCTTGCACCTTTGCTTTTACTTGAGTTGTATCTGTAGGGTTACTATTTTCATAGGTTATATATAATTTTTCATTATCATTTTCTATAAAAGCTTGTAATTTATCTCCTATTATTTTTTCTTTTAAATCTTTATCATCATCATATCTTACAATTTCTATATCATTTGACACTAATTCTTCATTAAAATTATCGCTAGTTTTATAGACTCCTACCTTTAAATTAGATGTTTCATTAGAGGTAAGCAAAAAATTCATTAAAGTTAAAAGAACTAAAGGAGCTATCATCATAAGAGCTAATGTTCTTTTATCTCTTAAAGTTTGAATTATTATTCTCTTTACTAATGCTATTACTATCATGTCTCTATCCCCTTTACTATAAAATAAAAATTTCTTCTACAGTATTCACTTTAAATTTTTCTTTTAATTCCTCTACACTACCAACAGCCATTATTTCCCCATCTCTGATCAAAGCTAATTTATCACATTTCTCTGCTTCATCTATAACATGGGTTGTTACTATTATCGTTTTCCCTTCAGATTTTAGTGTTTTTAGTTCCTTCCATATACTAAATCTAAGTTTTGGATCAATACCAACAGTTGGTTCATCTAATATTAAGATTTTAGGATCCTGTATTAAAGAAGCTGCTAAAGATAGTCTTCTTTTCATCCCACCAGAATAATTACTTACTCTCTTTGATAAATCATTTTCAAGATTAACAAGTTTTGATGTATATTCTACTCTTTTTTTAATTTTCTTTTTATTTAATCTAAATAACCTTGCAAAAAACTCTAAATTTTCTTTTCCTGTCAACTCTTCATATAAGGCATCTGATTGTGCCATATATCCAATGTTTTTAAGAATTTTAAGATTGGGTATCTTTTCATCTAGAACATTAACTTCTCCACTATCTATTTTCTCCATTCCCATTATAGATTTAACTAATGTAGTTTTTCCTGAACCTGATGGACCTATTAATCCTATAATTTCTCCTTCTTTAACATCTAAGTTTATCTTATTCAATATGATTACATTTGAATATTTTTTAACTACATTTGAAACTTTTACAATATTCATATTTTCCTCCTTAACTTTAACTATTGCTTGTTTGCCATTAATTTCATTATAATTAAGTAATGGGTATAAACAATAATCATCACAGTACAAAATGTTCATTTATAAACACAAAATAATAATATGTTTAGTATTCTACTTTTGGAGGTAATTTTATGAAGAAAAAAAGCAATAAAACAAAAAAGTTAATAGAAGATGCATTAATTAAGTTAATGTCAGAAAAAGATTTTGAAAAAATAACTGTTAAGGATTTAACTGAAAAGTTAGATATTAATAGAGGCACTTTTTATCTTCATTTTAGAGATAAATATGATTTGCTTGAACAAAAAGAAAATGAAATTTTAGATGAGCTTCATGAAATTTTAAATAATGAGCTAAAA
This sequence comes from Clostridium sp. SHJSY1, assembly GCF_031626875.1. Taxonomy (NCBI): domain Bacteria; kingdom Bacillati; phylum Bacillota; class Clostridia; order Eubacteriales; family Clostridiaceae; genus Clostridium; species Clostridium sp. SHJSY1. The sequence continues at coordinate 36,842 of NZ_JANDMF010000020.1, read as the reverse complement.
AAATTAGATAAAGGTTTTATATTACCTTCAAATAAAGAAACATTGCAACATCTCTTCACTTCTGTATATATCTATATCAAAGAAAATTCTGATTTTATCAAAATTTTATTAGGCCCTAATGGTGACTTAAATTTTCAAATGAAGCTAAAAACTTTTATTGAAAATTCACTAGCTAATAATATTTCTATAAATAATGATATTGAAAAGATGCCTATAAAGTATATTGCTCCCCTTGCTTCCTCTGCTCAGCTTGGTATTATTCAAAAATGGCTTAGAAGTGATATGAAAGAATCTCCTGAGGAATTATCTATTTTTATAAGTAATGTAATATTCTTAATATATAATGGTGTAATAAAAGAATAATTCTATCTTCTGCTACAAAGTTAGATTTTTCTTTTACTTATGGGGCAAGTTTAGATAATAAATTTAATAATGATTGGCCTTTAACTATTAATTAGTATGTATGTAATTTATGTTAATTTTATCTATTTTTAACATGAACCTATTGACTACCACCAAATTTGTGATAAAATTTGGTATATAGCCTAGAGTAACCGTATACAAACTTTTTTATTCAGACTACATTTTAATTTTAGAGTTACGCTTTTGGATAACCTAAATATAAACTTTAATATACACATCTTTATTCACTCTAAATATATTCTCACTTTATTAGACTCCTAGTGTATCTCACTTTATTTTTATTTAAAGGAGGTGACCTTTTTTAATTAGTTTATTTCACACTTTTGTGCAAACGGTTTCTCATTTATTTAAAACTTTATGATTGGAGTGTGTATATTCATGCGTAAAAAATTAATATCTAAATTAATTGCTGCTGGTTTAGCTTTAAATCTAACCTTTTTCTTCTACCCTCAAGATAAACTTGTTAATAATATTTCAAGTGTAGCCTATGCTGCTGACAATGTAAGCTTGCCAACAAATACTAAGGATGGAGCTATTCTTCATGCTTTTGATTGGTCTTTTAACACAATAAAAAGCGAATTATCAAATATAGCAACTGCTGGATATAAATCAATTCAAGTTTCTCCTGTACAAGGAACTAAAGAATCAAGTACTGATCCAAGTAAATGGTGGTTATTGTATCAACCAACAAATCAATCTATTGGTAATTCACAACTTGGAAGCTATGATGATTTTAAGTCACTTTGTACTGAGGCTGAGAAATATGGAATTAGCATTATTGTTGATGTGGTAATGAATCATATGGCTGGTACTGGAGAATCTTTAGCTAATCAAGTTGATTCTAGCTTTAAGAATTCTAACTATTATCATAATAAAGGTCAATGTAGTAACTGGAATAATAGATATGATATAACACAACTTGGTATTGGTATGCCTGATTTAAATACACAAAACCCTGAAGTTCAAAGCAAAGCAATTTCTTTCTTGAATCAATGTGTAGCTGCTGGAGCTGATGGTTTTCGTTTTGATGCTGCTAAACATATTGAAACAAATATAGGACTAGATGTCAATCAGTCTTGGTCAGGTAACTATTGGACTAATGTATTAGGTAATTTAAACAATAAATCAAACTTATTTATATATGGTGAAATCTTACAAGATGGAAAAGTTGATAATGTTTCAGCATATGAATCTTTTATGAATGTTACAGCTAGTTCTTATGGTTATTCTTTAAGAAATGCAATAAATTCTAACAACTTAAGCTCAATTGGTACTGGCTTTTCCGGAATCGATTCCAATAAAGCTGTAGATTTTGTGGAAACTCATGATACCTATGAAGATGGAACAACTAAAGGCTTAACTACTAATCAAATAAAATTAGGTTGGGCCATTGCTGCAGCTCGAAATAGTGCTACACCTTTATTCTTTAACAGGCCTACTAGTTCTATTGGTAATGAAGGTGATTCTTTATGGAAAGATGCCGATATAGTTGCAATAAATAAATTCCGTAACGCTATGGTTGGACAACCTGAATATTTAAGATGGACAAACAATAGTTCTACTATGCTAATTGACCGTGGAACTAAAGGTACTGTAATTGTAAATAGTGGTTCAAATACTTATATTAGTTCCCCAACTAATTTAGCAAATGGAACTTATACTAATCAAGGTAGTGCTAGTTGTACATTAACTGTTTCTAATGGAACTATTTCAGGAAATATTCCTGCAGGTTCAGTAATAGTACTTGATAATTATTCTCCTAATCCAGTTGATACAGTTTCTTGGAGCCCTACAACTCCAATAGCTGGACAAACTGTAAAAGTAACTTATGATTCCACTAATAGACCTCTTCAAAATTCTTCATCTGTCAAAATACATTATGGATATGATGGCTTTACAGGAGCTACTGACGCTCCTATGACTTCCGAAGGTAATAACAAATGGTCTATTACTTTAACTGTTCCATCATCAACAAAATCTAAATTAGATTTCTGCTTTACAAATGGTTCAAGCTGGGATAACAATGGATCAACTAATTGGAATATTCCAATAAAATCATCTTCTACAACTTTCATGCCTCGTGTAGGCTATACTGTAGATTATGATAACACTACACTTACAAAAGGAAGTAGTTTTACAATTTACTATAATGGTACCTTAACTAATTCTAGCAAGGTAACTCTTCACTGGGGCTATAATGGTTGGATAAATCCAGCTGATGTTGTTATGACAAAAGATTCATATGGCTTTTGGGAAGGGAAAGTAACTATTCCTACTTCTGCTACAAAATTAGATTTCTGTTTCAATAATGGATCAAACTGGGATAACAATAGCAATAGCGATTGGCACTTAACTGTTAATTAAAAATTCACTTACAATGAGGGATTAAGAGTATTCTTATTTCCTCATTTTTTAATTTCCTACTCTCCAACATTTTGTTATTGTACATATTTCTTTTTAATGATAAATTATCATAAAGTGGCATAATTAATGCAAAATTTAACATATAATTATATATAAACAAACTAAATATAGACTTAAATATCAGGATATTTAAATCCATATTGCATTTCTACTTTTATTTAAATTCCTGTTATTATTTAACTTATGGAAACTAAAGTAACATATCTGTAACATTGTATATACTTAATTTATTTTTCTCCAATTATAAAAATCAATTAAGGAGTGTGAGTGTTAATGCAATCTAAAATTTCTTCATTACCATCAACAAATCAATATGGTCCTATTCTTCATGCTTTTGATTGGTCCTTCAATACAATAAGAAATGAATTATCTAACATTGCTGCAGCAGGTTATAAGTCCATCCAAGTTTCTCCTGTGCAAGGAACAAAAGAGACAAGCACTGATCCAACTAAATGGTGGCTATTATACCAACCTACTAATGAATCTATTGGAAATATTCAACTTGGGACTTATGATGATTTTAAAGCTCTTTGCTCTGAAGCAAAAACATATGAAATTTCAATAATTGTAGATGTAGTAATGAATCATATGGCTGGAACTGGTGATTCCCTCTCATCTGATGTAGATTCTAATTTTAAAAACTCCACTTATTATCACCAGGAAGGCCAATGCACTGATTGGAATAATAGGCATGATATAACTCAAAAAGGTATTGGCATGCCAGATTTAAATACTCAAAATCCAGAAGTTCAGAATAAAGCAATCTTATTTCTAAATCAATGTATCGATGCTGGAGCTGATGGTTTTCGTTTTGATGCTGCTAAACATATTGAAACAAATATAGGATTAGATTCTAATCAGTCTTGGGCAGGTAATTATTGGAGCAATGTATTAAATAATTTACACAATAAATCTAATCTATTCATATATGGAGAAATACTTCAAAGTGGAACTGTAGATAATCTTTCAGGTTATGAATCTTTTATGAATATTACAGCCTGTTCCTATGGATATAATTTAAGAAGTGCACTTTACTCAAATGACTTAAGTTCTCTTGGTAGTGATTCAACTGGTCTGCCTATTAATAAATCTGTAACTTTTGTTGAAACTCATGATACTTATGAAGATGGCACAAGTAAAAACCTATCAATCAGTCAAATAAAACTTGGTTGGGCTATTGTAGCTAGTAGGAATAGTTCAACACCATTATTCTTTGCAAGACCTATCAGTTCAATTGGTGCTGAAGGTGATTCATTATGGAAAGATGCTGATATAGTTGCAATTAATCATTTTCACAATAATATGATTGGTGAAAATGAATATTTAAGATGGACAAATAATAATTCTACTATGCTTATTGACCGTGGAAATTCTGGTACTATAATTGTAAATTGTGGTTCAAATAAATATATAAATTCACCTACTAATTTGAAAAATGGAACTTATTCCAATGAAGGTAGTACAAGTTGTTCATTAACTGTTTCAAATGGAATACTCTCTGGAAATATACCTGAAAATTCTGTTATAATTCTTAGTACTAATATAACAAATTTAGATACAGTTTCATGGAGTCCTACAAACCCAACTATTAATGAAACTATATCAATAACTTACATTGCTACTGGAAGACCACTGCAGAATTCTACTACTGTAAATATTCATTGGGGTTATGATGGATTTAAAGATTTTACTAATACCCCTATGACTTATTTAGGAAATAATCAATGGAAAGTAACTTTAACAATCCCACCTAATGCCACAACTAATTTGGATTTATGCTTTACTACTGGATTAACTTGGGATAATAATAGCAATAAAGATTGGCACTTGCATATATATTAGGATATTGAATTAATAAAGGAGAATATTAAGAATTTATATTAAATTCTTAGTATCCTCCTTTTATTAATAGCTACCTTTTTTGACCTATATATAAAAAGTGTTGACTTGTACCAATTAAATTTTCATCTGTACTTAATCGAAAACCTACATCAATCCATTTATTATATTGCTCTTCTTCCAGTAAACATATTTCTTTTTCCTTACACCCTAAAATATTTTCTACCCCAGCAAAAACTAATTCTTTTATATTATAATTAGACAGAAACTTTCTAGCTTCCTTTGGTCCTGAAAAATATGCTGTGGTAAATCCATCTTCCTCTTTATTCTCACCATTTTCTAAATATTTAAATAGATCATTAATCTCTTTAATTTTACAAAGATATGTAAGATTATCTTGAATTGGTGCATATTTAGAAATAAATGATACAACAATAATGCCATCAGATTTTAATAATCTTAATGCATTTTTTAAAACAAGTCGTCTATCATCTTCTTTTATTAAATGATAAAGTGGTCCCATTAATAAAATCACATCATATTTCTGATTGTATTTATCTAACTCAAGAGCATTCCCATGTATATATTCTTCAAGTTCAATATTAAATTCTTTTGCCTTTGTTTTGGCTACTTCTATATTTTTCTGTGACAAATCTAAAAGTGTAACCTTATGATCCTTCTCTGCCAAATAGAGAGAATACCTACCTGGTCCACCACCTATATCAAATATTTCAAGATTTTTTCCTACAATAAACTTATCAAGATATCTTTTTGTAATATCAAATTCTATTTTATGATAATCTAGACGTTCCCATTCATCATAAAGATTATCATACCAATTTTGAATTCCATTCATTTTCATTCCCCCATTAAGTATATAATTATCTAAAATTATAATTCTTTCTTTAATTTTAGTCCATTATTTTCCATTTATTTTTTTGTTTATTATCACTATATAGTACAAATCTATCGTAAATTCATATAATGTTATGATAACTTTATTGCTAAAAGGAGATATTATGCAAATTCATGTTATCCAGCCTGGACAAACATTGTTTGGAATAGCAGAGGCTTATGATTCCACAATTTCAGAAATTATGTTGACAAATAAAATCATAAATCCTAACGCTTTAGTTGTAGGTCAAGCATTAGTAATTCCAATAGCAGGTCATTACTATTGGGTTCAGCCAGGTGATACTTTATATATTATTTCAGGATACTTTGGAATAAATTATCAAGTACTTGCTAAGATAAATGGAATAGCTTTAAATACTTCACTACAAGTGGGCTTAAGATTATACATTCCACCTGCTCCTAAAATAAATACAGAAATAAATGGATATATCCAAACAATAGGTGGAAAAGTTCCTTCAGAATTAGCTGAATCAAATGAAAATATTGCACCACTTTTAACATATTTAGCTCCATTTAGTTTCCAGATTCAAAGGGATGGTTCCTTACAACCACCTCCTTCTCCTGAAATTCTACCTAAACTTAAAAATATTGCTGCAAAAAACAATGTAACTTTAATGATGGTATTTACTAATATTGAGGGAAGAACCTTTAGTACAGACCTAGGAAGAATTATTTTAACAGATGAGCAGGTGCAAGATAATTTAATTGAAAATATAATTTCTACAGCAAAACAATATGGCTTTAGAGATATACATTTTGACCTAGAATATTTACCTATTAACTTAAAAGAAAATTATAATAATTTTTTAAGAAAAGTTAAAGCACAAACTTCAAAAGAAGGATTTTTATTATCAACAGCTCTAGCGCCAAAATTAAGCAATACTCAAAAAGGATTATTATATGAAGCTCATGATTACAAATCTCATGGAGAAATTGTAGATTTCGTTGTTTTAATGACCTATGAGTGGGGATATACTACTGGCCCTCCAATGGCAGTATCTCCAATTGGTCCAGTTAGACAAGTAATTGAATATGCTTTAACTGAAATGCCTTCTTCTAAAATAATGATGGGACAAAACCTTTATGGCTATGATTGGACATTACCTTATATCCCCAGAAAAACATATGCAAAATCACTTAGTCCTGATAGAGCTATTGAAATAGCAGCTGAAAATAATGCATCAATTAATTATGACTATAATTCGCAAGCTCCTTATTTTAATTATAAAGATGTAACAGGAAATGACCATATAGTATGGTTTGAAGATGCACGTTCTATTCAAGCTAAGTTTAATCTTGTAAAAGAACTAATGTTACGTGGTGTTAGCTATTGGAAATTAGGACTTTCTTTCCCTCAAAATTGGTTACTTATACAGGATAATTTTGATGTAATTAAAAACTCAACACCTTAAATTAAGTCTATATGTACAAATTTATTTATATATTGGCAAAACAGGTAGTTCATTTGAGACTACCTGTTTTTATGAATATTTTACTATTTAATTTTCCTTCTTACTAACTGCTTCCTTAAATGCTCTATAAGCAAAAATCTTTAATTTTTTCTGTCTTTCTTTTCTCGAAGGTTGTGTTAACATTAGGATATTTTTTCAGTTCTTTATCTTCCCTAATTTGTATTGCAATTTCTGGATTTACAGTAATAAGATGAAATGTCTTATTATTGTATCCTGATATTCTTCTATCAATTAAATCAACTGTTTCCTTTAAATTTAATTTTGAAAAATCTATCCCTAAAATACTTACTTTATTATCCATATAATCCTCACCTTCATAACTTAAGTTCTTAATTACTTTTCCTTAATAATCAAACCTACAAATTATTATATACATATATTTCAATGTAGTCTATTTTCTCTGAAGAATATTTAATTTAGACTTAGCAAAAACTATAGCTGTTACTAAAATAATGAAAGGAGGATTTTCACTATGGATAAAGAACGTGCAAAAGAAATCGCTTCCTCACCTGTTATGATTGATGTAACTTATGATCAAACACAAATTTATATTGAAAGTGTAGATGAAAATAAAGACACTGCTTGCATACATCCTCTAAAAAAACCTGCAATAAAGAAAGAGGTATCCTTACAGGATCTAATAGAAAATTAAAAATAGCAATGGCTATATTTTATTATTTAAATATAGTCATTGCCTCTTTTCTCCATTGTTATTCCTTAATTGAATCTATAATCATTTCAACAACTGGAGTTGTAATATCATCAAATTTTATACCATTTTCAATTCGAAACTTAGAATAGCTCATTCTTTGCAATAATCCAATCATTGTATTAAAAATATAATACCCTGTCTTTATTGAATTCAAATCATTTTTTAATGAGCCATCTTCCTTGCCAATATTAATTACAGGAATAATAAAATTATTACTTTCTTTAATAATAAATTCTTCATATTTTTCTTGTAATTCCTTATTTGAATCATATTCTTCATAATAAAGATCAAAGAGAATAATAAATTTCATTTCTTTTTTATATTTCTTTGCATAATCGACCCAAGAATAAAGCATGATTTTTAACCTTTCTATTCCATTAAAATTAACCTCATCTTTATCTTTAATAAATTGTGTCATACTATTTAAAATATCTATTTGAACTTCAAATATTAAATCATCTATGGTCTTAAAATTTTTATAAAAAGTTACTCTACTAATGCCTGCTAAATTACATATGTCTTTAATATTAACATTCAAAAAATTATGCTCTAAAAACAATTTCTTTCCTGCTAAAAAAATTTCTTCACGATTTTTACTTCTTAAATCTCCATGCCATGAATCACCCATTACTGATTACTCCATCCTTATTTAAATTCTTTTCTCCCCTAATAAAAATTATAGTTCCAAGAAGAATAAAAGCACCTATAGTATATGGCAAATTAATATTTTTATCAAATAAGTTCCCAGCTAGTACAGGTCCAATTACATTTCCAATACTTGTATAAGTATTATTAAGACCTGACACAAATCCTTGTTCATCCCCAGCCTCATTTGAAAGCAATGTATTTACTGTTGGCCTCAAAAATGAATTAAATGTAAAGAAGATAGCAGAAACAACTAAAAGATATAAAAAATTAATTTTTAATAACATTAATAATAGAGCACACGATGTCATTACTAAGGAAAATCTAATTAATTTATACTCTCCAAAACGTTTAATCATTTTATCTATAAGCCCCACTTGAATTATTATTCCAATTACAGCTCCTAATGTTATAAGTATAGAAATATTTTTAGATGTAAATTCATATTTCTGTTCTACATATAATGAATAAACTGTCTCATAGTTTACTAAGCCAAATGTCATGACAAATATAAGTATTAAATATTTAAAGTATGGAGCATGAAAAGAATATATAAATTGTTTTAAAATTGATTCCTGCTTTTTATATGATTTTAATGAATTTCTTTTTTCTATAGTTAATGTCTCTGGCAATATAAATGTCAATAAAGTTGCTATAAGACCTAACCCTGAAGCAAAAAAATATGGAACTCTCACTCCAAGTTGAGCTATAATGCCCCCTATTCCAGGACCTAATACCATTCCTAAATTCATAGAAGCACTTAAATAACCCATTCCTTTTGCACGAGTTTCTTTTGTAGTCATATCTGCTACATAAGCAAGTACTGATGGAACCATAATTCCAAGTCCAATTCCTCCAATAAATCTTGCTATATATAGCAGTAATAATTCATGAGATATTGCAAACATAAAATCAGAAATAACTGTAAGAAATAATCCTGATAAAATCATTATTTTTCTGCCATACTTATCTGAAAGTCTACCTCCAATAGGTGAAAATATAAATTGAGCTGCTCCAAAGGCTGCAACTAAATAACCAGCTGCTGATCCTGCAGCATCAAATTGTTTCAAGTAGTCTGGTAATATTGGAATTACCATGCCTTGTCCCAATAATGCAATAAATAAATTTAGCATTAATATCAATAAAGGATACATTTTTTTATTTAAAATATACATGATTATACCTCCATTTTATTTACTCTTTGTAAATAGTTTACTCAGTGTAAATCATTATATATTTTTTTCTTCTTTATGTAAAGCATAAAAATACCCAAACAAAATACTTTTTATAGCATTCTGTTTGGGTAAAGTTATTACTAAATACCTGCCATATATGAAATAAGTTTATCTCTCAATTCCTCTCTCTTTAAAGCATAATCTATAGTAGCTTGTATAAATCCAAACTTATCTCCAACATCATATCTTTTTCCTTGAAAACAGTGAGCATATACAGCTTCTTTCCTAGCTAATTCTTTTAAAGCATCAGTTAATTGTATTTCTCCTCCTTTTCCAGGTTCAATCTTTTCAAGCACATTAAATATATTAGGTGTTATTATATATCTTCCCAAGATAGCTATATTGGTTGGAGCTTCTTCTTTGTTGGGTTTTTCTACCATATCTTTAACTTTGTAAACATTATTTTCAATTTCAACACCATCTACTATACCATATTTATCTACATTTGATTTATCAACTGGTTGTACTCCTAATATTGTAGTTTTATATTCATCATAACAATTCATCAATTGCTTAAGACAAGGTGTTTCACTGTCTACTATATCATCACCTAACATAACTGCAAAAGGCTCATTACCAATAAATGTTTTTGCAAGACTTACAGCATGACCAAGTCCTCTTGGTTCTTTTTGACGTATATAGTATATATCAGCTAGATTGCTTATATTTTGCACTAATTTAAGCAATTCTTCTTTATCCTTATTTTCAAGTTCATCTTCCAGTTCTACTGATTTATCAAAATGATCTTCTATAGCCCTTTTACTTCTTCCAGTAATTATTAATATTTCTTCAATACCTGAAGCAACAGCTTCTTCTACTATATATTGGATTGTTGGCTTATCTACTATAGGTAGCATTTCCTTTGGTTGTGCTTTTGTAGCTGGTAAAAATCTTGTTCCTAGCCCAGCTGCTGGAATCACCGCTTTTCTTACTTTCATACTTAATTCAATCCCTTCTTATTTGTACTTTTATTTTTGGCTATCAGTATAAGCTTTTAAATCATAAAGGCTTCCACTATCCATACCACCAAACCCTTGGCCACCTTGAGCTGAGTTTTCTCCGTCTTTGCTCATTTCATTTTCTGTCTCACTATTTTGTGTTGAATTTGATTTATTTCCACTATTTGAGTTTCTATTAGCACTATTTTGTTTTGAAGCTTTCTCATTTGAACTCTTTGAATTAGAAGTTTTATTACTTTGTGTAGATTCCTCTTTATTTCCATTCATTTGATTTTTTTCTTGATTATCGGAATCGCTTGAAGAATCACTCCACTCACTGCTATCTACTAATGTTCCAACTTCCTTAACCCAATTCATAATATCGCTTGAGCCTCCACCTTGTCCGCCAGTCATTACATATCTAATCTCACCATTTTTAGCCAACTCTTTAAATTCATCTAAAGTAATTACCTTGTCTGTTCCAAAGAATCCTCCAAGAGCCATTACAGATTCATCTGTTTTTATTATTATCTCTGATGCATTACCATTAGTTGAAGATGTTACAAGAATATATTTTTCATTTGTTTTATTCTTTAATAAAAAGTCTATTAGTTTTGAACTACTTGAACTATCAGAAGAACTGCCACCCATACCAGGTCCTCCTTGTCCTTCTCCAGACATTAAGCTAAATCCAGCTGATGGGAAAGTTCCACTTTCAGTGTAGAATAATGTAGTACCAGAACTTACTGTTGGTGCAATTAATAATCCTATTAATGCTACAGCAGCTAACACTCTTTTAAGTTTTATTGCTTCTTTCTTAATTAAGTTCAAGATAGCAAATACTATAGCAGATCCAAAGCATAATATTGCAACTAATATTATTAATATCTTAGCAAGATTTATAGAGTTAGAATAACTTGAAAGCAATAGCACTTCAACTGCTCCATCTGAAGCTAAAGCTACTGGTAAAAACCATGCTTTCCATCCACCTTCTTTATATAAATTCCACATGGAAACTGTTCCAATTCCAAATAATGCTGATATTGGTGGAGCAAGCATTGTTAGATAATATGGATGATATAATCCTGTTGTGAAACTAAAATATGCAAATACAGGAACTAACCAAGCAAACCATAATACTAATGCTTTTTTTCTTTCATTATCAATTGGCAACTTTAACTTTTCTTGAATGGCTGCTGCTATAAATCCAATGAAAGCTATTGGAAATAACCATATAATTTGATCAGATAAACCACTAGTTGTAAAAAGTCTTGTTATACTGGCTGCTGTTCCTTGTCCTCCCATTTGTCCATTACTTTGTCCTCCTCCTGGACCTCCTTGACCACTTGGCCCTCCTTGACCGTCTTGGCTTCCATTAGGACCACCTTGCATTTGACTATTATCTCCATCTTGATCTGGTGGTGTTTGCATTTCACTAATATTTTCATCACTACTTTGTGATCCACTTTGAGATTGCATCATTTCACTATTACTTCCATCTTGTCCTGGTGGTTGCATTTGACCACCTTCACCACTAGGTCCACCTTGTCCTCCAGGACCTCCAGATGAAGATGAACTAAGTCCTAATCTTTCTAATCCATTATGTCCAATTATAAGTTCCATTTCAGTATTATTAGTACTACTTCCTACAAATGGTCTATCTGTAGTTGGAACTAAATCCACAATAAAAGCCCAAGCAAAAGATACTACTACTAAAAGAACCGTTGACAGGATTAAATGTAAAATTCTCTTTTTTACTGATACTGTTTTTGATATTAAGTATGTTAAATATATAGCCGGTGCTACCATATACGCTTGAAGCATTTTTATATTAAATCCAACACCTATAAGTGCTGTACTTATTAATAAATATGATAACTTTCCTTTTTCAGCAGCTTTAGTTAAAGCTACACAAGCTAATAGTAATGCTAAAACAAGTAAATTATCACAAGTATTACTTTTACTATCTGCTACAAAAACTGGTGTAACTGCAAGTGCTAATCCTGAAATTAAACCTGCTGCAGTTCCAAAGGATTTTTTAACTAAGTGATATATAAGCCCAACTGAAATTAATCCTGCAAGAGCTTGTGGTAAAATTATACTCCATCCACTATATCCAAATATTTTAGCTGAAATAGCCTGTATCATAAACCCTAAAGGTGGTTTATCAATAGTTACAAATCCCGTTGGATCAAAAGATACAAAGAAAAAATTCTTCAAGCTAGTTGTCATGCTCTTAACCCCAGCAGCATAATACTGATTTGCATATCCTTGAATACTTAAATTACCAAAGTTTAGAATTCCTGATAATATTAAAATTACCCCTAACATTATCCTTTCTTTCGTCAGTTTTATATTTTTTAATTTTTCCATTATTATTACCTCCAGTTTTACCATCTAGTTAATTAAACTTATATAAACTTTATTACTTACTAACTTCACAAAGTTTCTTAGCTTTTTCCTTTTTTACAATGTCATCTATTATATATAAAGGTCTGTTTTTACTTTCATCAAATATTCTGCCAATATATTGCCCCATAACCCCAATACAAATGAACATAAATCCAAACATAATTATATTAATTGATAAAACAAAACCTAAATTTAATATATTAATATTATTTACTATGTCGTCTATTGTTGTACCAACGAATGTTATACCTCCTATACCTAATAATAATGCTCCAATATAACTTGCTATCATCATTGGCTTAAATGAAAATGATGTTATACCATCAAAAGCTAACTTTAACATCTTCTTTAATGGGTATTTAGTTTCCCCTGCAAATCTTTCTTGCCTTACAAATTCAACTGATGTTTGCTTAAATCCAAGCCAGCTTACAAGTCCTCTTACAAATCTATTTTTTTCTGGTAGAGAATTTAAAGCATCACATACCCTTCTATCAATCAATCTAAAATCTCCAGTATCTACAGGAATATCAACTGTTGTCATACTTTTTAAAAGTCTATAGTAACTTTTTGCAGTAACCTTTTTAAAGAATGTTTCTCCTTCTCTTTTAGCTCTCTTACCATAAACTACATCGTATCCTTCTTTCCACTTTTTAATCATATCTAACATAACTTCTGGTGGATCTTGAAGATCCGCATCTATTACAATAACTGCATTTCCTTTTGCTATTTCCATCCCTGCTGTTATTGCAGGCTGATGTCCAAAGTTTCTTGAAAAATTAATAAGTTTTATGTTGCCATCATTCTTACATATGTTTTCAGTTAATTCTTTTGTTTTATCCTTACTTCCGTCATTTACAAATACAATTTCATAAGTTTCTTTTGTTGTATCCATAACTTCTTTTAATCTTCTGTAGCTTTCATTTATCACTAATTCCTCATTAAATAGAGGTACTACAATTGAATACATTATTTCTCTTTTCATATACATTCCCTCATTTCTCCATACAAGTTACTTTAACTTAACTTGCCTTTCTATGTTTTAAATTATATATAGGAATTGTTGTGCTAATATCAAAAAAGTATGTGAACTTTGTGTGATAAGAAAATAGCAGAGTCAACACTATTGTTAACTCTGCTATTTCCTTAATTTTGACTGTCTGTATAAGATTTTAAATCATAAATGCTTCCACTCATTCCAAACCCATGTCCCATTTGCTTTTGATTTGAGTACTCCTTATCTTTGCTCTCTGTTTCAACATTTGAACTGTCTGAAGCATCGCTCCATTCACTACTATCTACCAAGGTTCCAACTTCCTGTACCCAATTCATAATATCACTTGAGCCTCCGCCCATTCCACCAGTCATTACATATCTAACTTCACCATTTTTAGCTAACGCTTTAAACTCATCTAAAGTAATTATTTTATCACTTCCTGAAAATCCTCCAAGAGCCATTACTGATTCACCTGACTTAATTATTATATCTGCTGCATCATTACATGAGGCTGTTACAAGAATGTATTTTTCATTTGTCTTGTTCTTTTGTAAAAACTCTATTAACTTAGAACTACTATCTGATTTAGCAGAGTCACCACCCATTCCAGGCCCCCCCATTTGTCCTTGCTCAGATAAAGTACTTAATCCAGCTGATGGCATACTTCCTCCACTATTTTCTTTGAAAAGTACAGTTCCTGAACATATTGTTGGTGAAATAAAAATTCCTATTAATGCAGTAGTAATTAAAACTCTTTTAATCTTAATATCTGCATTTTTAATTAAATTTAATACACCAAGTGCTATAGAAGATGTAATTCCAAATACTGCAACTACTATCATAAGAATTTTTGCAAGATTTACAGTACTATAATAATAAGAAAGTAATAATGCTTGTGTTCCTCCAGTTACAAGAAGTGCTCCTGGTAAAAACCATGATTTCCTTCCACCTTCTTTATATAAATTCCACATAGAAACTATTCCAATTCCAGATAATGCTGCTATTGGCGCTGCAAGCATCGTTAAATAATAAGGATGGAATGTTCCTGTTGTAAAGCTGAAATATATAAACACAGGACTTAACCATGTAAACCATAATATTAATGATTGTTTTCTTCTATTATCTATTGGGAATTTTAACTTTTCTTGAATAGCCGCTGCTATAAATCCAATAAAAGCTATTGGGAATAACCAAATTACTTGATCAGATAAACTATTATTAGAGAAAAGTCTTGCTAAGCTGGCAGGTTCACTTCCTCCAAACATTCCTCCCATACCTTTCCCACCTTGTTTTCCTTGTCTATCTTGCCCATCTGGAAATCCTTGCATTTGCCCACCTTGGCCTCCATTAGGTCCCCCTTGCATTTGTTCATTATTTCCATCTTGATCTGGAGGTGATTGCATATTCCCATTTCCACCTTGAGGTCTTCCTTGTCCTTGCATCATTTCACCGTTCTTATTTCCATCTTTGCCTGAGGTTCTACTGCCTCTTGGTCCACCCATTGAGGATTCACTAAGTCCTAATCTTTCTAACCCATTATGCCCAAGTATAAGTTCCATTTCAGTATTATTCGTACTACTTCCTACAAATGGCCTATCTATAGCTGGAACCAAATCCACAATAAAAGCCCAAGCAAAAGATACAGCTATTAAAACAACTGTTGACACAATTAAGTGTAGAATTCTTTTTCTAACTGTTACTGTTTTTGATATTAAATATGTTAAATATATAGCTGGCGCTACCATATATGCTTGAAGCATTTTTATGTTAAATCCAATACCAACAATAACTAAACTTAATATAAGATATGATAACTTCCCTTTTTCAGCTGCTTTAAATAAAGCTATACATGCTAATAATAATGCTAGTACAAGCAAATTATCACAAGTATTATTTCTACTATCTGCAACAAAAACTGGTGTTACTGCAAGTACAAATGCTGAAATTAACCCAGCTGTAGTTCCAAAAGATCTTTTAACTAAGTAATACATAACACCAACTGAAATTACTCCTGCAAGAGCTTGTGGTAAAATTATACTCCACCCACTATATCCAAATATTTTTGCTGAAATAGCCTGTATCATAAACCCTAAAGGCGGCTTATCAATAGTTACAAAACTAGCTGGATCAAATGACACAAAGAAAAAGTTCTTTAAGCTCATGGTCATACTTTTTACTCCAGCAGCATAATATGAATTTGCATATCCTTCAACACTTAAATTTCCAAAATTTAAAATACAAGATAATAATATTATTAATCCTAAAATTACTTTTTCTTTTATAAATTTAAAATCCTTTAATTTTTCCATCTTTTATTTCCTCCTAACTACCTTATCTCCAAATCCCTACATTTACATACTAAAATTATTAAGTTTATTTAATTTCAAAAAAATTCAATCAACTTTCTTACTTATAATATTGATTATATAAACCAATTGTAGTATCAATGTCAAAAGATTATGTGAACAATATGTGATAAAAAAATAGCAGAATTAACAAAAATGTTAACCCTGCTATTTTTTCTCTTTACTATCTTTTATTTAAATACCCATAGTTTATATGCCACAAAATTTATCACTTGTGCTACTAAGGTGACTAATATTTTAGAAACATATACATTTAAACTTAAATTGGTAACTAGAAGCTTCATAATTATCATGGTTGCTATTAATGATATTAAATTAACTACAACAAATTGTGTAAGTTCATGAAGTGTCTTCTTCTCAGACTTTTGATCATTAAATGTCCATTTTTTATTAAAAATAAAGCTATTTGCTACACCAAAGCTATATCCTAGAACTTGGCTTAAAATATAATTTACACCTAAAACTCCATTACAAATTGTAAATACTAAAAAATCAATTAGAGTATTAACAACTCCTATAACTGAAAACTTACTTATATGCCTAAATTGATCATAAAATAATCCCTTAACCTTAGTTTCTAACTTCATAAGGCTTTTCAACCTCCTTCTTGTTTACAATATTATCTATTACATAAAGAGGTCTATTCTTACTTTCATCAAAAATTCTACCAATATATTGTCCCATTACTCCAATACATATAAATATAAATCCAAACATGATTAAGTTAATTGCTAATATAAAACTTATATTTAATATATTGATATTTTTTATTAGGTCATTGATTATATTTCCAATAAACAATATAACTCCTAAAAATAATGCTAAAGCACCTAAGTAATTAGCTATCATAAGTGGTTTAAATGAAAATGATGTTATACCATCAAATGCCAGCTTCAACATTTTCTTTAATGGATATTTTGTCTCTCCTGCAAACCTTTCTTGCCTTACAAACTCTACAGAAGTTTGTTTAAATCCAAGCCAACTAACAAGCCCTCTTACAAATCTATTTTTTTCTGGTAAAGAATTCAATGCATCACATACTCTTCTATCTATAAGTCTAAAATCTCCAGTATCTACTGGTATTTCAACTGTAGTCATACTCTTTAAAAGCCTATAATAACTTTTTGCAGTGAACTTTTTAAAGAAAGTTTCACCTTCTCTTTTTGCTCTTTTTCCATATACTACATCATATCCTTCTTTCCACTTTTTAATCATGTCTAACATAACTTCTGGTGGATCCTGAAGATCTGCATCAATCACTATTACTGCCTTTCCAACTGCAACCTCCATACCTGCTGTTATAGCTGGTTGATGTCCAAAGTTTCTTGAAAAATTCACTAGTTTTATATAGCTATCTTTCTCACAAAGATCTTCAACTATATCTTTTGTTCTATCTTTGCTTCCATCATTTACAAATATAATTTCATACTCTTCTTCTGTTGATTCCATAACCTCTGTTAATCTTCTGTGTGATTCTCTAATTACTAATTCCTCATTATATAAAGGGACTATAACTGAATAAATTACTTCATTTTTCATTATCTATCACTCCGTTCATATTATTTATACAGCCTACCCACAGCTAATCTCTAACTCTATATTGCTAATTATAACCATCAATTGTTGTAGCAATATCGAAAAAATGTGTGAACTTTATGGGAAAACTTCTTTAATTCGCCATTACTTTTCTCTTATCCCACACTATTTTTACAAGATAAATAAACAATAATACATTTAAAAGTGATGTTATTATAAGTAAAGGACTATAACTTACCCCATTCATTAAGAATGAGTTTCCACATAGAATTGCGTAAGTATTAACAAAAATTGTAATACTAAATCCAAAAGCTAGATGTAAAAACCTCTTATCTTTTTGATAGATATAAGCTAAAACGGCTAATGCTGCTGCTGGGAATAGATATCTTTCATGCATACCTACTGAAAAAGTAAATACTCCTGCTATTTGAATTAGTGCTGCTACTGGAGCAAAATTATTATCATTTCTTTTAGCATAAATAAACCAAGAAAATAAAGTAGTAAGAACTATAAATAACATTCCATAAGTGTGATAGCTAAATATAAACCATGTTGTTGAATTCTTTATGTAATTAGCCCCAATTAAGCTAAAAAAGTTGAATCCATTAACAGATGCATATGGATATTCAGATATTGTGCTTGAATAAAGATTAATAATCCATAATGGACTTTGATTTATTGAAAAAGGAATTATAACAACTAATACTGTAATTAAAGCTGTTCCTGCCATTTTTAAAACAAGTTTTAAATCTCTTTTTCTTACAACTTCAAATAAAAGTATTGGAAGATATACAATACCTTGTGGCTTCATAAGCACACCTATTGTAAATACTAATGTTGACAGTATTGGTCTCTTCTCTGCCATTAAATATACTGCAATTAATATGATCATGGTAAAGAAAGAATCCACTTGTCCCCATAATGTTGAATTGATAACTACAGCTGGATTAAAGATATAAAATAATGCTAATATTGTACTTGCTTCTGATGATATATATTTTTTAGCTAATTTGTAAAGAAGAAAAGCTGATATAATATCTGCAAGTATTGGTGGAATTTTAATAAATAATGTACTATAAGCACTTAAACTAGAAATATTTATAATCTTACCTACAAAAAACAAAATATAAATATAAAATGGTGGATAATCAGCCCTAGATCCTGAATAGAAATTAGATAAACTATTTGCTGCACTATTTGCCCAAGTTCTAAAGAAATTAAGATCTGTAGAATATCCTTCTACCAATAATCCAAATGCAATTCTTAAAAATAACCCTGTCCCTAAAATACTAAATATTATCAGCTTTTGATCTTTTGGATCAATCTTTATCTTTTTATATTTTAGGATAAAATAAGCTCCTATAGCTAAGCCAAAAAATATTATAGAATATATAATAAGCGAAGTTCCATAACTAGAATTGTTATTATTTCCACCCATACCATGTTGCATAAATCCTCCGTTATTATGATTTCCATTAGAATTCATATTAGGGGCTTGTCCTTGTGATGGTCTATTTTCTCCCTTTTGTTCTGTTGTCTCTTGATTTTTATCTGTTGTACTATTTGTTGAATCATTTGATATTTGACCATCTTCTCCACCAAAACCTGATGGTGGAGTTTGACCATCTTGTCCTTGATTATCTGTAGGTGGTACTTGATTTTGTCCTATACCATCTGAGCCATTTGATTGTTGTCCTTCCATTTTATTTCCTGGGAAACTTTGTTCCATTTGGTTTTGAGTTGTACTTTCATTGCTACTATGATTCCATACTGTAAATCCACAAAAAATTAATGATAATAACAATGCGAAAATTAAACTGATTCTTAAAATCTGCTTTTTAAATAACATTTTTTCGCCTCCAAATTTATAATATAATTCCTACACCTTATCTAAATTTTAAATAGGAATTGTTGTACTAGTATCAAATAATTATGTGAACTTTATGTGATATTTTTCTAATACAAAAATTAAAGACTGGAGCTCAAATATTTCTCCAGTCTTGCAATTTTAAATTAAGTATTTTTTTGAATTCTAGGTAGTTTTATTATAAAACTTACACCTTTATCTCTATTCTTAGCTCTTATCTCACCATTATGATAATCTATAATCTTCTTTGTTATAGCAAGTCCAAGTCCAAAATTTCCTGTTTTATCCTTATACATATTATCAAAAATATGGTCTATATGCTCTTCATTAATTTTAGGTCCATCATTATATATGTCTAATACTACAAAAGAGTTTTCTTCCTTCAAATTAATGGTTATCTTATCTTCAACATATCTTAATCCATTTTCTATTATATTTTCTAGCGCGACTTGTACTTTTTCAGCATTTCCTTTAATAAATACATCATTAATGTTTAACTCCCAATCTATTTTACTATTAACAACTTCAAATCTATTAACAATATGCAATAATAGTTCACCTAGATTAATTTCATTAATCTCTTTATTACTCTCCATAACATAATTTAATGTATTTAAATATAATATTTGTTTAATCTTTTTTTCAAGACTAATAGCTTCATCCCTTATTATTTCAGCTGTCTTTTCAACCGATTCTACATATATACCATCAATAATAGCATCTGCATGACTCATAATTACCATAACAGGTGTTTTTAAATCATGAGAAATACTTTGCAAAAACATGGTTTCTTCTTCATCTGCACGTTTTAACTCTTTTCTCATAGTATTCATTGATTCTGCAAGCCTACCTATTTCATCATCACTTTCTATTGTTATAGGATCTTTCCAATCCTTATTAGCAATTTTCTTAGTAAAGCATTCAAGTTTTTGAAGTGGTCTCGATATATAATTGGCTATTAACTTAGAGGTAAAAAATCCTATTATTATAAATATGCCTCCTGTTATTAATATTATATATACTATTGTGTAATCATGTTGAATAGGTACATATGATATAAAATATCCACTTGTAGCTCCTTTCTTAACTGAACTTATTACAAAAATATAGCTAGTATTTCCATAGGATGCTTGAAAATTTTCTTCATCCATGCTTGTTTTTGTAGCAAAATTACGCACCATCCATTCTTTAACTCTATTTTCATCACCTATCGGTGGTGTAGGATGCATACTTCCATCTGGATCTATATCCATAATATTATTTTGATTACTTCCCGAAATATAGT
This sequence comes from Clostridium sp. SHJSY1, assembly GCF_031626875.1. Lineage (NCBI taxonomy): Bacteria > Bacillati > Bacillota > Clostridia > Eubacteriales > Clostridiaceae > Clostridium > Clostridium sp. SHJSY1. The sequence continues at coordinate 15,779 of NZ_JANDMF010000020.1, read as the reverse complement.
AAAAATTCTTACTTCCCTTAAGATTTTTAAATCCATCAAATTCTGGAGCTTTAGAATTATTATTTTTTAATACCCAACTATGTGAATATTTTAAATCTTCAAGTATATATTTTTCATCAATCTTTCTATAAATAAAAATATATATTAATGAGATACACATTACAATTATTAAGATAGCACTTGTAAATGTAGCCCATATCCTTATTGTTAAAGATTTAAATTTTAGTTTTTTCATAATACTATAACCAACTTATAGCCATACCCATATACAGTTTCAATATTTAAATTTTCCATCTTTTTTCTAAGCCTCCTAATTGTATCATCTACTACTCTATCTGAGCCAAAATAATCATCTCCCCAAACAGATACCAAAATTTGCTCTCTAGATAATAAGTTGTTTTTATTATCTAAAAAATAACTTAACAGTTCAAACTCCTTGTTAGTTAATTGAATCTTTTTTTCATCAAAAAAAACTGTTCTCTGTTTTTTATTAATAATATAGCCTTCAATTATTAATTCTTCTTCATTAAAAATTTCATTATTACCTTTTATATTAAGTCTTTCTAAAAGTTTATTTGTTCTTATTACAAGTTCTCTAGGTAAGAATGGCTTAGATAAATAATCATCACTACCAAGTTCAAGTCCAACTACCCTATCAAGTTCTTCATTTCTTGCAGACATAAATATAACTGGGGTGCCTTTATTATTTGCTTTTATTGCTTTTATAAGTCCATAACCATCTATATCAGGTAACATTATATCAAGTATCCAAAGATCTGGCATATCTTTTATTCTATCTAATGCTGAACTTCCTTCTGAAAATGTTGTTACTTCATATCCTTCAAGTTCCAAATATTTTTTTAATATTAAATTAAGATTTTTTTCATCTTCCACAAGGTATATTTTAATTGGCAATTCTACTACATCTCCATTTCAATACATATTTATGTAACAAATATACATTCTACTATTTTATCTCATTATATACTAGAAATAATTCAATATTGTGTCAATAGAAATTTCGTTTAAGCCCTATTTGAACTCTTAAAAAGTCTTTCAAACTAAAAAGTTTGAAAGACTTCCCTTTAACTAATCAATGAAATTACTCCTGTTAAGCCCAAACTATATAAAAAGATAGAACATGGCTTACCAAGTATTATAATCGTTATAAATTTTCTAAGAGTCATAGAAGTTGTACCTGCTAAAAAACATAAATAGTCATCTGGAGCTACTGGCATAAATATAGCTAATGCAAAAAGTTTTTCAAACTTCTTTCCTTTTTCAACCCAACTAATGTATTTATTAAATATTTTAGGTTTTACTATACTCTTAACTAATTTAAGTCCATAATATTTTGATAATAGAAATGCAACTATTGAACCAATTACAATTCCTATATAATTATAAATAAATCCATAAAGTGGTCCAAAAGCTATAACTCCAACAACACATCCAAATGCTCCAGGAGTGATTGGCAATACTACTTGTATTGCTTGAATTAATATAAAAATTATAGGTCCCCATATTCCAATCCTAATTATATAATTACTAAAAGCATCTTTAGACTGAAATACTCCTTGGTTTATACAATATATAATATAGACTACTATAATGGTTACTCCTATTATAGTACTTATATTTATTAAATTCTTTCCTACGTTACTTCTTTCTTGAACCATTTATGTTTTCTCCTAACTATATCTAATTAATTAGCTTTTACTCTTGAATAAAACTCCTTCCACATCCTAGAAACATGTTCTTTACTATAAAATTGATGTCCCTCAAAAGATCTTTCACATGCAGAATTATAAAAATCTTTATCTGTCTTTAATTTCTTTATAATTTCTATAAATTCTCCATTTTCTCTACCTTTCAAATAAAAATCAAAAAGAATATTTTTGTAGAGATCTATATCTCTAAGCAAAATAGGTAATCCTACATTCATAGATTCTAAAACTGTCATAGGAAAAAGCTCTTCATAGGATGGTAAAAACATTACATCTGACATGTTGTACACTTCATTCATCTTATTTCTATCTATCAACCCTAAAAAACAAACATTTTCTGGGACATTATCAAGAATCTTTTTAATCTCTTCATATCCATCAGAAATTTTCCCAAATGCAAAATTACCAGCCCATATAAATTGAACTTCTGGCATTCTCTTTGCAATATCAATAAAATCAAAAATTCCTTTTCTCTTTTGTAGCTGCCCAACACAAAGAACAGTAAATTTGCTTGAATCTAACTTATATTTTTGTCTCAATTCTGAAACCTCAACACAATCCAAAGGATAAAAACTTTTTGAATCTACAAAGTTTGGAATATAAGTTACTTTATTTCTATCCACACCATAATTCTCTAAAACATCTATAAAATAAGGATTTACAGTAACTAAATAATCCATGCTTTTATAAAAAGTTATCACATATTTATAAAATATCTTTTTAAGTATCACTGGTAAATGTATACTTTTTTCTAAAGTTTCAGGAAGAAAATGTACATATCCTACTGCCTTTCCTTTTCTTTTTGCAAATGGTATCATAAAAAAGAATTCTGGATTTATAGTATGAAAATGCATAATCTCACACAACTTTAGCTTGTTTTCTAAAACCTTGAACTCATCTGTAAACTCTTCTTTAACTAAATTTACTTGCTCATTATAAGCTGATAATACTCCTTGCCCCTTAACCATATCAGCTCTTGATAGCATATTAATTGAAATCATATCTTTCTCCTTAACATGTAATAATCCTCTTCCTCTACTGTTTCTCTAAATGCTCTGTTTTCTGATAGTTCATTAAAATAAACCTCTTCAATTTGATTTCCAAAATTCTCTTCTGAATATCTTTCAACCAACTTTCGAGCATTATTAGACATACTTATATACATATTATTATCATTTAAAATAGTTTCTATCTTCTCAAAAAATTCATTAGAATCTTTATAAACAAACCCATTATATCCATTTATAATTACTTTTTTCAAACACGAATCAGCTCTACACACTGCTGGTAATCCGCTTGCTAAAGCTTCTAAATAAGTCAATCCTTGAGTTTCACTATTAGAAGCACTGACAAAAATATCTCCTAATTTATAATACTTATGAATTTCTTTTGGATTTATCATTCCTGTAAAAATTACATTTTCATATATATTCATAATCTTAGCTTTCTTCTCTAGTTTGTTTCTAAAAGGTCCATCCCCAATTATTAATAATACTAACTTCTTATGTTCCTTTAACAATCTTTTCATGTTAATTAATAATTCATCTAAATTTTTTTCTTTTCCTAATCTCCCTATTGCTACCAATACTTTGCTCTCTTTATCTATTCCAAGTTGGTTTTTTAGTTTATCTATATCACCTTTTTTTGATTTTCCTTTAAACTTATCCAACTTTATTCCTGTTGGAACTGTAACAATTTTATTCTTTATTCCATAAGCTTTTAACATTACTTTTACCTTTTCAGTTGGGGCAATTACTGTTTCAACATTATCTAAAAATTTTTTTGAAAGTATACTTACTACTTTCCTTCCTAAATTCTTACTTGGAGTAAAATAATGAGTATAATATTCATACATGGTATGATAAGTATGGATTATTGGTATATTTAGTTTCTTTGATATTCTCTTAGCAAAAATAAAAGAAGTGAATTCAGATTGAGAATGAATAATATCTGGCTTCCAATTAATAATTTCTTCTATATACTTATTGTGGAAATTAATTGTTGCTCTAGCATTTGGGTATACTTTTACTCCAAATGATTTTATATAATAAACATTTCCTTCTTTCTTTGAATAGTTATTTTCTGATAAAGTTAAAATTCTAACATCATGCCCTCTTTCTAAAAGTTGTTTGCTCAAATTTACTATTGATGTTACTACACCATTTACTGTTGGAATAAATACATCTGTAGTCATTAAAATTTTCATACTTCCTTTTACCTCCAATGTTAAAATACTTTCATTTAAGTATACGCAAAACATTTTTATATAAGTATATGAATAATTATCTCTATAACAGATTAAATTTCCTTTAAATTTTTATTAGATATTCCTTAAGAATTAGTAAAGATTTAATTATCTTTTTAATTGAATACTATGTGATTTTTTTATTTCTTGGAATTGGTCTGCTTGACAAAATTGTAGAAAATATAATATCTATTACAAATTAGAATTATAGTTATGAATAAAAGATAGAATTTAAGTAAACAGCATATTAAACTTAAATTCTATCTTTTATTTATAGTAATTTTTCCTATAAGTTTGTCTATTTTTGTTGTATAATGAAAATGTACTATTTTAAATTTAAGCTTTTATACGCATTTTTTACTTAAAGGGGGATTTTAAATGTTCTGTCAAAAATGTGGAAAAGAGCTAACTGAAAATGATGTGTGTGAAAATTGTAACCCTTCCCACATTTCAAAAAACAGTTCTAAAGAAGCTAATGAAAGTAATTCTACTAAACAAAAACTTACTTTTAATGACATCTTCAATGAAACTAAAACAAATGATAAAAATCTTGAAAAAAAGACCCAAGATACATTCAATGATATTAATCTTAAAAAGAAGAGTAAAAATGTATTGAATGATAATGATCTTAAAAAGAAGAGTAAAAATATATTGGATGATGACACACTTAGAGATGCTAATAAAATTTCAACAGAAGAGATGATGAATTTTATTGCTGACGCAAATGTTGACTATTATATAAAAAAATGGAATAAATCACAAAAAAATAAGAATTTTCTTTCTTTAAACTTTCCAGCTTTCTTTACTAACTTTTTTTGGTTCTGGTATAGAAAGATGTATGCTACAGCAATAATAATATTTTTTGCTAGTGCAATACTCACAGCATTAATGGTTTGTTTTTCAATTATTATAGCAGCACCAATAGCTTCAGATTTTTCACCCTTCATATCTGAAAATAAATGGCTTTCACTATTAATATGCTTAATTATTCCATTAGTAGTTTCACTAAATGCTAATCATTTATACATAAAACATGCTACTAAAAAAATAAACAAGCTTAGATTAAAAAAATCCAAAGAACTTGATAAGGATGGATTTCTTAAAATATTAAGATCAAATGGTGGTACCACATTGGCCCCACTATTATTTATAATAACTTTTCTTATTATTTTACTTGTCTATATTCTTATAGTAATTGAACCATCTATTTTAATTAGAGGTATGAATTATGTTTTAAATTTTGTTAGAAAACTATTTTAAAGCATATCTTAAGGGAAGTTTAATACTTCCCTTAATTGTTGTAATATAAATTCATTTTAAATCCTAATTTTTTTAATATAACAAAAATAGTTGACAATCAAAGGTAATAAGCATAAACTGTAAATAAACATTTAACTAATTAGCTAAATATATAAAACAAAAAGGAGCTACATTATGAGTAAAGCATTTAAAGCATTAAGTGATGAAACACGGAGAGAAATTCTAAAATTACTTAATAAGCATGATATGAGTGCTGGAGAAATATCTGACCATTTCAATATGTCTAAGCCTTCCATCTCTAAGCATTTAGACATTTTAAGAGATGCAGAACTTATAAGTTCTGAGAAAAAAGGTCAATATGTTATTTATTCTATTAACACTTCAATACTTCAAGAAGTCCTTGGAAACTTCTTAGATATATTTAAAAAATAGAGGAGGTTCTAAAATGAAAAAAATTAATTTTATGGAACTATTATTTTTAATTACATCATTATTAATCGTAATCGCAAGTCTTATATTGCCTGAAAGCAATTTACTTTATTGTATTTTAGGAGCTCTATTTATAGCTGTACTTGCTGTATTTGATATAAAAATGCCTGCAGTTGCTAAACTGTCAAATAATAATCCTAAAGTAAAGACTATGAGATTCTTAAATAGAATTTGCATATTTATCTTTACTATTATATCTATATTTGCATTATTTTCACCACTTCAAGATTTATTTTCACCTAAAACTAGGGATATTTTATTAATTGGCATTGTGTCCTTATTCTTAATGATATTTGGCAATCTTTCTCCTAAAATACCTTGTAATAGATACTTTGGATTTAGACTTCCTTGGACTATAAGAGATGAAGATACTTGGAAAGTAGCCCATAAACTTTTGGGTTATTTATCCTTTCCAGTTGCAATAGCTATGTTTGTTTTATCATTCTTCTTTGATATTAATATAATAGCACCTATATTCATTTTGATTTTAATTTTAGTTCCAGGTATATATTCATTATTGTTCTATATTAAAAAGAGAAAAAGAATGGATATATAAGAGTTATAATAGTAAGTTTTTAAGGGAAGTTCATTTCAAAACTTGCTTCCCTTAAAAAATTTTCAAATTAAATTTATTCAAGATACTTAGCAATTTTTCTTAATAACTTAAAAAATTCTTCTCTTTCTTCATTAGTGTCTAAAGCATCTAACATACTTCCATAAATCTTTTTCTCAAATTCTATATGCTCTTTTTGCACAAGATGTCCTTCTTCCGTTAATTGAAGACCATAAGATCTCTTATCTCTTTTACTAATTATCCTATTTATATATTCACGTTTTTCTAGCCTATTAATAGCATTAGTTAAGGTACTCTTAGGTATATCTAGCTCAGCACAAATTTCCCCTAGAATAACATCTGGATTTTTAGAGACTATGTTTATTATACCAATTTCTGTAGTTGTTATAGTGCTAATTCTAGAGAATTCTTCCTCTAGTTTTCTATATTTATATTTTTTTACAATCCCATGAAACAGTTCACTTAATTCCTCTATTTCCTTTGTACTTTTACTATCCATTCTATCCTCCTTAAATCACTTTAATTGACTACTCACTTCTGCATCTAAAATAAATGAATTATAAGTTATTTTCTTAAAACAAGATAACTTAAAGCCACACTTTCTAAGTAATTCATCCATTTCCAATTTTGAGTATAATCTGTAGTCTCCTTGCTTACTGTACTTCAAAGAGTTATTGCAAATCTGCCTAATTATTGGTGGCATAGTAGGATCTCCAATTATTAAATGCCCTTTGGGATTTAATACTCTTAACATTTCACTTAATACTTTCATAGGTTCTGGATAATGATGAAAAGAATTTGAACAAATTATAATATCAAATGAATTATTGCCCCAAGGTAACCTTTCTGAATCTCCAATTCTTAATTCTGCTCTATCACCTAATCTTTCTCTTGCCACATTTAACATCTCTTCTGTTAAATCTATACCAGCTAAACTAATATCATTATCTTCTGCTAACCTAGAAAGTATTGTTCCAGTTCCACACCCTACATCCAATAATTTTTGTGGATTAAAATATTTAACTTTTCCCAACAAAGCATCATAAAGTCTTATAGAATGTTTTCCATTATATGTTTGTTCATAATTTTCTGCTTGCCTTCCAAAGGTTTCCTTTGATTTTTCCTTATAAATTTCCTTACTAACTCTCATATATTTTCCCTCCTAAATAAAGTACCACATTGGTACTATCCTTATTTAGAATAATACTACCACCTTTATATTTTGTCAATATATTCCATAAAGGTAGTAGTATTTTTATATCTTAAAATTTCATAATAATATCTTCAAGTTTTCTTTTAGGGATACAAAGTTCTCCATCTTCACCTCTATAATAGATAATAGAATTTTCAGCATCTACAGTTACAGGTGACTCTGCTTTATATCCTAATGCAATTACTGTATTAAGTAAAAATCTATCGGGTATTCTTAATATTTTACTTATTTCTTTTTTATTAATCGCCCCCATCCAGCAAGTTCCGATGCCTTCTTCATAAGCTCCCAGCAAAATATTTTCTACAGCTGCTCCTAAGTCTATTTCATAACCAGCCTTTTTTATATCTGTATCAACTAACACCGCTATAAATGATACTGGTCTTTCATCTTCTTTTTGTTTAAATTTATCACCTAAATACTTTGCCCAAGCTACATGTTCATATACTTTTTTAACTTCTTCTTCCTCATCAACTATAATATATTTTAAAGCTTGCAAATTTCCACCACATGGTGCCAACCTTGCTCCATTAATTAAATTTTCTAAAGTTTTTCTCGCAATTTTATCTTGCTTAAATTTTCTTACTGTTCTCCTAGCTAAAATAGTTTCCATCACACTCATAATTCAACCTCCAACATAATAATCTTTTGTAAATTATACCATAAAAAAATACACTATGAATGATTTTATAATCCATATCATAGTGTAAATTTGTCATATTAAATATTTTCAAGTGAATTCTTATCTTCAATCAAACTTTCTAAATCTTTACCATATCTTTTTTCTAAATCTTTTCTATTATATTTATAATTAGTTTCCACTATATTATCAACATTAAATTCAATATTTTCAGCATTACTGATAAGTCCTAATATTACTATAGCATTCTTTTCTAAAACTTTATTAACATCTTTTCCTTGCCAAAAATTATAAAAATCTTCTTCTCCTAAACTTTCATTTACCTTATAATTTACAGTTATTCCATAAGGCTCTTTATCTGTTTGCAAAGAGATTCCTTTTTTATAAATATTAGCAGGCAATTTCCATAGTATACTTTCAACCTTGCTGAAATCTCCTACATATGAACCTTTATATTTTTGTAAATCATTTATATTAACTTGTGAAAAATTCTCTACTCTTTCATTTGATAATTTATTACTTCCACATCCCATTAAGCTCAATGATAATATTAATATTATAGGAATAATTTTTTTAACCACCTTATCCATAAAGCCTCCATTTATATTATTTTAATGATTATATAATATAATTAATAATTTGTATATATAAATGTTAGTCATTATCTATCTCACATACATCTGCCTCAGTTAAATGATAAGGATATGTGGATACTGTTATACTATATTTTCTTAATAGTGTTTCCCTTAAGAAAAAGCCTGTATGATTATGTAAGAACCCGCCCCACCATTCATGACTTTCAAATTCAGGTAATATTACAGTAATCCTTTCATTTTCTCCTGCTGCTTTTGCCATTTGTTCTATATAATTTAAAATAGGAGTTACAATAGCTCTATATGGAGAATATTTTGCTACAAGTTTTATGTTAGTATCAAGAAGCTTCCATCTATTTTTCAATTTCTCTAAAGCCTCCTTATCTGTTGATATATTCAATGCTATTACATTATCACTTACACTTTGAGCATATTGAAGAGCTCCAATTGTAGCTTTATTCAAACTAACCAAAGGCACTATCATTAAATGTTCATACTTAATTTTAAAGTTTGTACTCTCTAATGTTTTCTCATTTATTCTTAACCTACAGGCTACACGATTATAATGGTTATGAATCATTATCATTAAATAAACAAGGCTAGGTACTACTATAATTACTATCCATGCCCCATGTTTAAATTTTTCATATGCTATAATTCCAGTTGTTATAAAACTAATTACTGCCCCAAATCCATTGATAGTAGCACGTGCTTTCCACCCATTTTCCTTGGTTTTCTTCCAATAAATCACCATTCCAGACTGTGCTAAAGTAAATGACATAAAAACACCAACAGAATAGAGAGGAATTAAAAGATGAGTATCAGCCTTAAAAGCTATAACAAGGAATGATGCTATAAAAGTAAGAACTATAATTCCTACAGTAAAACTCAACCTTTTACCTCTTATGGTAAATTGCCTTGGAGCATATCCATCCTTCCCTACGACATACATAAGCATAGGAAATCCTGTAAATGCAGTGTTGCAAGCCATAAGTAATATAATGGCTGTACTAATTTGAATAACATAAAACATTATGCCATTACTAAACACTCCATATGCTAGTTGTGATATTACAGTAGGTCCCCCATGTATAGGAACCGCCTGATAAAACCGAGCAAGTATAGATGTTCCTCCAAATATAAATAGTATTAACCCTGTTAATAGAACCATTACAATTTTGGCATTTTTCTGTGAAGGATTTTTAAAATTAGGAACTGAATTACTTACAGCTTCAAGTCCTGTTAGAGCAGAGCATCCTGACGAAAATGATTTCATTATTAAAAATATACCTATACTTTCTCCTAATCCTGAATCTTTAATAGGTGTTACCAAATGATAAGGTTCACTTCCTAAAACAAGATATTTAAATAAACCATATATAATCAAAAAAATCATGCTCAAGATAAAAATATATGTTGGTATACTAAATATTTTAGAGGATTCACTTATTCCTCTTAAATTCAAAATAGTTATTATTATTATTAAGCATACAACAATTAATACCTTATGTTGATGAAATTGTGGAAATGCTGAAACTATAGCAGCTACACTGGCACTGGCACTTACTGCAACAGTAAGTACATAATCTATTAATAGTGCTGCTCCTGCTACAAGCCCTGTTTTTATCCCTAAATTTTCCTTAGCAACAATATACGCTCCCCCTCCACGTGGATAAGCAGTTATAATTTGAATATAGGAAATTGTAAGAACTATAAGTAACCCTATTATCATTAAAGAAGTCCATGTAAGCCAACTAAAAGCTAGAACACCTATTGCTGGAACTAAAACAAAAAGAATTTCTTCAGCTGCATAAGCAACAGAAGAAATTGCATCACTAGCCATAATAGCAAGACCAAAAGGAATATTATATTTCTCATGAGCACCTTGTTCATTAGTTAAAGGTTCACCTATTAATATATCCATAAATTTTTCAAGCATAGTTAGAAACCTCCCATAGTATTCTGTTACTTAGTTTTCCCAGAATGAATAAAAAAATATACCCGATTAAGATATACATTCTTAATCGGGTATATAAAAACTAAAAAATATTAACTATTATTAGCTTCTTTTTCATCTGAATCACTTAAATGATATGGGAATGTTGTAACTATTATTTTATCCTTTTTAAGTAAAGTTTCTCTTAAGAAAAAGCCTGTATGGTTATGTAAGACACTTCCCCATTTTTCGTGAGTTTCAAACTCTGGTAAAACTACAGTTATTCTTTCATTCTCTATAGTTGCATTTGCAATAAGATCTATATAATTTATTATTGGTGTTACTACAGCTCTATAAGGAGAATATTTAGAAATTAATAGTATATCTGTATCCAATAACTCCCACTTAGCTTTTAATTTTTCTAAAGCTTCTTTATCAGTTGATATATTTAATGCTATTACATTATCACTTATACTTTGAGCATATTGAAGCGCCCCTATTGTAGCTTTATTTAAGCTTGCTATAGGTACAATAACTAAATGATAATATTTCACTCTAAAATCTACTTTTTTCAGATCTTCCTCACTTATTCTTAATCCACAAGCAACTTTATTATAATGTTTATGAATTCTTAGCATACTGAGTACAAGAATTGGAATTACCAATATTACTGCCCATGCACCTGCAAAAAACTTTTCAGATGCTATAATTCCTGTAGTTACTAAGGTAATCACTGCTCCAAATCCATTTATAAATGAACGATACTTCCATCCATCTTCTTTTGTGTTTTTCCAATGCATAACCATACCTGATTGTGCTAATGTAAATGATATAAATACACCAACAGAATAAAGTGGTATTAAAAGGTGTGTATCTGCATTAAATATAAATACTAAAATGCATGCTACAAATGAAAGAGCCATAATTCCTACACTAAAGGACAATCTCTTCCCCCTTATTGTAAATTGTCTAGGTACATAACTGTCCTTACCTACAACATACATAAGCATCGGAAACCCTGTAAAAGCAGTATTACATGCCATAAGTAGTATAATGGCTGTACTAAACTGAATTACATAAAACATTATTCCACTACCAAAAACTCCATATGCAAGTTGTGAAATTACAGTTGGTCCACCATGTATAGGGACAGCTTGATAAAATCTAGCAAGTATTGATGTTCCTCCAAATATAAACAAAATTAATGAAGTTAATAAAATCATTACAGTTTTTGCATTTTTTTGCGAAGGTTCCTTGAAGTTTGGTACTGAATTACTTACAGCTTCAAGTCCTGTTAATGCAGAACACCCTGAAGAAAATGCTCTCATTATTAAAAATATACTTATATTCTCTACTAAATTTGAATCTTGTATAGGCTGAACTAATTGTTCTGGTGAAATTCCCAAAACTAAAAATTTAAACAATCCATATATGATCATAAAAATCATACTAAATATAAAAATATATGTTGGTATACTAAATACTCTAGAAGATTCACTTATTCCTCTGAGATTCATTATTGTTATAACAACAATGAGTAATATAACAATTAAGACCTTATACTTGTCCAATTGTGGAAATGCTGACACTATAGCAGCCACACTTGCACTGGCACTTACTGCAACTGTCAGTATATAATCTATTAAAAGAGCTGCTCCTGCAACAAGTCCTGGTTTTACTCCTAAGTTTTCCTTTGCAACAATATATGCTCCACCTCCATGTGGATAAGCTCTTATTATCTGAATATAGGAAACTGTAAGAATTATAAGTAATCCTATTATCATCAAAGATATTAATGAAAGCCAATTAAATGCCATACTTCCTAGAACAGGAACCAAAACAAAAAGAATTTCTTCTGCAGCATAAGCAACAGATGATACTGCATCACTAGCCATAATAGCTAATCCAAATGGAACATTATATTTTTCTTGAGCACCTTGTTCATTTGATAAAGGTTCCCCTATTAATATATCCAAAAATTTTTGAAGCATTTTTTTCCCCTTCCCTACACACTTCCTAGGTTATTTAATTCTATAACCCATATTAATCTCCTAATGTACTATGATATAGATTGATTTTTTGCTATTTATATTTGCTTCTTCAATATCCTCTATTAATATAACTATCACAGTCCCTCCATAATAAAATATATTTCTCAAATAAACTAAAATTATTCCATTAATTCAAAAATATTATAAAACTATTTGGATAAATAATCAAATTTATATTTGTTAGATTCTCCTAATTTCTCAAAGTGTTTAAATACTCTAAGTTTTTCCTTTCCTTACGTCTTACAAATATCCACTTACTTTTATGTTTTACTGCTATAACTGCAAACTTTAGCTTACTATCTTCAATGACTCCTATGTCATGATAATCAACTACTTGCATTCTATCAAGTTCCTTTCAATATACTTTTATTACACACTATATCATTACAGCTTTAAATTGAGAATTAAAATAGAGAATGAGAAATAACTCTTCATTCTCTATTTTCAATTAATCCACTATTTCAACTACATTAAATCCACAAAATTCAATTTGTTCTTCTGTAATATGTTCATCTAAATGCATACAATAGACTTTCTCTTTAAAATTCTCTGGTATTATTGAAGAGAGTTTACTTAAAGATAAGTGATTATTACCTTCATAATCTAATCCACAGGTATCTTGATAAATTCTATCTATTTCTCCATTTACAAGACTATTGATAATTTCCTCACTTATATTGTTACTATCTCCACTATAATAAAGTTTCTTTTCATTTAGTTTCATTGCAAATCCATAGGCTGGTATAGTGCTAACATGAGAAACTTTAAAAAATTCCACCCCAAATTCTCCAATTTCACTATCATCTATGTATACTAAATCTGATCCATTATGGTAATACATTTCAGGACTTACCCCTATACTAGCTAAGAATACCTCCATAAATTCCTTATTAGGAAATAAAATAGTTGGTCTTTGTTTTAATATGTAATATGCATAAAATATAATTTCGCCAAGACTACCAACATGGTCTGGATGTGTATGTGTTATTACTATGTATAAATTTTTCACTTCATCTAATAAATTTAATTTTCTTAATCTATCAAATATAGTTCCTCCACAATCAATAAGAATTAAACTGTCATTCTTTTTTATATAAGCGCTTGTATTACCAAGCATTGTATTAAAAGCACTTCCTTTACCTATAAAATTTAGCATAAATTATCTCCTCCTAAGTTTACAATTATCAACAAAGCTATTGTATATCATACATGTATGGAATGGTAAAAGCAATCAAATACTTATCCACCTTAAATTATCAATATACTTTTTCCTCATAATATCCCTCCAAAATTATCTTACATTAGTTTTCAACAGATTCTTTACCATATTATACTATATATGTAGACTTTTTAATGGTATTTCTTGAAAATTATCTCATTGAACTTTAATCTTTGATATTAATTTCTCATAAACTTTTTTCATATGTGGTTCATTTGAATAAGTGTTAACTTCATCTATTGGAATCCATTTAACTCCACTATTTTCATCATCTTTAACAGTAAGCATTTCATTTTCATTAGCCTCAGCTAAAAATGCAACTGAAAAATGTAAATGTGGTGATACATATTCACCCCTTTTTACATGTCCAATTACATGTAATATATCTAAAGCTTCAATTTCTCTACTAATTGACTTAACACCTTTCACTCCTGTTTCTTCTTGGACTTCTCTTATTGCTACTCCTAACAAATTTTCTTCTCCATCTGCATGTCCTCCTGTCCATGACCAAGAATTATATATATTGTGATGAACCATTAATGCTTTATCTCTTGCCTTATTTACTACAAAAGCTGAACTTGTTATATGACAAATCCTATTCTCTCTTGTCAAAATATCATCGAAAGTCTCTATGCAATTTAGAATTATTTCTTTATCTTTTTCTTCTTGCTCATTACATGGGATATACTCTTTTATTTGCTCTTTCCAATCCATAATTTACTCCTTAATTCTCTTTAAATTTTTCACATTTCTTATCAATATATTTTCCTATTACATACCATCCCTTCATATTGCATAATCTTAATCTATTAAAATTTCTATCATCTTATTTCTATTATTCATAAAGCTCTTCATAATTTTATAATGTTCAGTTTCCTCATAATTAACCATTTCTATATTTTCTTTTATCTCATATATAATTGAATGAGGATAAGCCATTATAATTGGAGAATGTGTTGCAATAATAAATTGAGAATTTAATTTCACCAATTCATTAATTCTAGAAATCATAGCCATTTGTCTTGCAGGGGATAGTGCTGCCTCTGGTTCATCTAGTATATATAGGCCATTTCCTCCAAATCTATTCATAAATACTGAAAAGAAAGATTCTCCATGAGATTGCTTATGCAAAGATTTTCCACCATAAGAAGATAATAAACTATGAGCACGATCTACACTATCAAGTTCATCAACATTAGTTGCAAAATTATAAAAACTTTCTGCCCTTAAAAAGAATCCATCCTTTGGTTTTTTCACCCCTTTTATAAGCTTTATATATTTATATAATTCTGAATGAGTTTCCTCTGATGAAAAATTAAAATTAATTGTCCCACCTTCTGGATTAAAGCCATATGCAGTTGCTATAGCCTCTAAAATTGTTGATTTTCCTGACCCATTTTCACCTACTATAAAAGTCACTTTTGGATGTAATGGCAAATTTGATAAATTCTTTATTATAGGTAGACAATATGGATATTCTGAAAATGAGTCTACATCATTTCTTTTCAGTTCAACACTTCTTAAAAATTGATTTTGTTCTAATAATCTCATAACTATCTCCATTTCTTCTTTATTTTCTAAACAAATTTCTACCACTTTATAAGAAAACATATTACACTATATATTGAATTTGTCATTTTATTGACACATAATAATTATATAATAAATTCATAAAGTAGTTTAAAAATTATTTATTTCCCCTATTAAAATAAATAATAATTTAAAATGGCTTATCTCCCCCTATGAGATAAGCCATTACAGAGTGTCGACAAAGTCGACACTCTTTCGTTTTTATAATAAAATATTCTTGGGTGATAAAAATGTTAACAAAGAAA
>NZ_JANDMF010000019.1:0-91053 GCF_031626875.1 Clostridium sp. SHJSY1 | reverse complement strand
CTTTGTTAACATTTTTATCACCCAAGAATATTTTATTATAAAAACGAAAGAGTGTCGACTTTGTCGACACTCTGAAAGGAGTTATCTTGATAGAGATAACTCCTTTTTTAGTGGTTAAAATTATTTATTATCTTTTTCTAAAAATTCTATTCTTTCTTTAAATTGTGGCAAATAATCTTTATGAGCTACTAGCATCTCATCTAAAATTGTTTGGGCTATTTTACCACTTGGAACAAGAGGATTAATTGTAAATGCTTGTAGTGCAGTGCTATAGTCACCTGTTACAGCAGCTTTAATAGTAGTTAGTTCCATGTCTTTCATATGTTGTAATAAACCCTTGCTTGAAGAATCAAAGGAACCCCAAGAAAGTGGTACTGGTCCATTAGAAGTAATTATAGAACTTACTTCAACAACTACATCATCAGGTAAATCTGAAATAGCACCATTATTTTTAGTACTTACTACCATATGGCTACGTTTATCATTAAATATAGAAGTAATTAGTTCACATGCAGCATCAGAATAGTAAGCGCCTCCACGTTTTGCAAGTTGTGGTGGTTTTATATTTAAGTTAGGATCTTTATATAATTCAAATAATTCTGCTTCTGTTTGTTTTACAACTTCTGCTCTAGTTTCACCTTTTTCGAAAGCTTCCAATTCTTCCTTTAACATATCATCTGTAATGTAGTAATATCTGTGATACATACATGGAATAATCCCTAGATTACGAATTTGATTAGGTAGGAAACCAATATTAGGAATATTTTGAACTCCAGCAGTTTCAGCTTGCTCTCCGTCAGTATTATTGTTTGGATTTATTGGACTGTTTATTCCCTCTACTGCTTTAGCCAATCCCTCAGGAGATGTATATGCAATTTCAATTACATCCTTTGTCTTTTCTTCACCAGATTTATTCCATACACGATGCCAATGAAAATGGTTAAGTCCACCAAATCGGAAGAATAAATTTTCTTCATCTTCTTTTAATGCACCTGCTGCAATTTTGCTACACATAATAGGAACATTACATAATCCTACAACCTTATTCCAATTTCCATAACGGATAACAGCTTCTGTTACCATACCAGATGGATTAGTGAAGTTAACTAACCATGCATTTGGACAAAGTTCTTTCATATCTTCTACAATATCTAGTATTACAGGGATAGTACGAAAAGCCTTGAACATTCCTCCTGCACCATTTGTTTCTTGTCCAATAATTCCATGAGATAAAGGAATTCTTTCATCTTTAATACGAGCATCTAGTAAACCTACTCTAAATTGAGTAGAAACAAAATCTGCATCTTTTAATGCTTCACGACGATTTAAAGTTAAGTGAATTTCCCAATCTAATCCTGCTGCTTTAACCATTCTTTTTGCTAAGTTTCCTACAATTTCGAGTTTTTCTTTTCCTGCTTCTATATCTACCAACCATAATTCTTTAATTGGTAATTCAGCTTTTCTTTTAATAAATCCTTCAATTAACTCTGGAGTATAACTTGACCCACCACCAATAGTAACTATTTTTAAGTTTTTCTTCATTTTTATTCCTCCTCGTCTTTTTATAATTTTATTATAATTAAATAAGCTGATAGAGAGAATAGGAATAGCGTTTATAGTCACAAAGATAGGCATTTAGTCACATGTTCCATAAAAAAAACAAGGTGTTTTTTAATAATAAAAAACACCTAAGTTTGCGTAACATTTATATTATCTTGTTTTTTTAGTATAGATAATTTAGCTAAAGCTTCAATTATGTATATTGCAGGTATTTGAGAAGTTATATCTACTTTTATCCATGAACTTTCATAGGCTAATTCTCTTTGTATGTAATATGAAATGTTATAATCTGACATTTTTGCTAAGGTACTATTTTTACTGTTAGTAATAGATACTATAGTTGCCTTACTTTTTCTTAATATTTCAGAATTTTGAATTAAGACATCAACTTCACCCTCAACAGACAATGTAATTATAATGGTTTCACTTGGCACTTCTAGATTTATTGGAAATGTAGGATTGTTAACACCTGTGGAAAAAATACCAACATTACAAAAGTATCGAGTAGCATAATCAGCAATTAATCCAGAATTACCAACACCTAAGAAAATTACATGTTTCTTTGATGCAATAATACTTGAAATTTTATCAAGCTGTTTTTGAAAAGTTTCAGTATTTGCTCTTTCTAGAAAATCTAGAATTGATGAGGAATCATATTTTTTTTGAGTAACAATATTCTTTGCTGATTCCAGTTTATATCTTACTTTAAATTCAGAAAATCCGTCGCAATTTAATTTTCTACAAAATCTAGTAATAGTTGTTGTTGAAACATGAGCTTCATTAGCCACTTCTCTAATAGTCATATAGGCTATTTTTTCACTATTCTTTAAGATAAAATTATAAACTTCATAATCTAAATCACTAAATTCACTCAAAGCTTCATTAGAAAATAAACTCATAGTGTATCACCACCTGTAAATATTATAAAATATAAGATATTAAAATACTAGAATTACTTTCAAGCTACAAAGTAATAAATTAAGCTTTGTAGCTTGAACAGAAGGTTATTTTTAAAATAATCCTTTTAATTCAATTTTACTATTTAATAAAATAACCCAAACTATAGTGGCTACAATAGTTGATAAAATCATAATAATCCCTAAACCATGAATCATATTGTTCCAAGCAAGAGACCCCAATGCCATACCGATGCTACCTAAAATAGTTTGAATTGCATTAATAAGTGATGAGGCTGAACCAATATCTTCTTTTTGTTGATCAAGTAGAATATTTGTACTAAATGGACGAATAGCACCTTCAACCAAAGTAAAAGGTAAAAATGAAATTAAGAAAATTAATGGAGAAGAGTCTCCAATAAAAAGTACACATAATCCACTAACTAGAGATATACCAAAACAGCACCAGGAAAAGATACGAGATGGTATCCTTCCAATAGAACGAATATAAATAATAGGACCTAAAATAGCGACAGCAGAGTTGATTGCAAAAAAGTAACTATATGTTTGGGCATCAAAAGCAAAATAATTTTTATAAATATAAGATGACATTGCTATATATGCCATATAAGGTGCTGCTAAAGTAGAAGCAATGAAAAGGAAACTACTAAACCCAACATTTTTGCCAACTACAAGTAAGCGTATTAAAGAACCACCTAAATTTCCAATATAACGTTCTTCTTTTGATAATGTCTCTTGAAACATAAATGCTACTATTAATGAGAAAAATCCTATAATAGCAAGAACTAAGAAAGTTTCTCTCCAATCTGCTACTTTTAAAATTGCTGCTCCTGCAATAGGTGCCACCATTGGAGCAAGTACACTCATGGCTTGGACAGTAGCAAGAACTTTACTTTTAATTTTTCCAGAAAAACAATCTTTAACTAAAGCAGTTGATATTGCTATGGCATTTCCAGCGCCAAGGGCCTGTAAAATACGGAATAGAATTAATTGATAGATTGATGCAGAAAAAGCACAGAAAAGACTACCAATTAAATATAAAAACAAGCCTATAATAAGAATCGGTTTTCTACCATATTTATCACTCAGAGGTCCAAAAATAATTATACCTATGGCAAAAAAGACATAAAAAGCTATTAAAGTTAGATTTACCATTGCTGTTGATGTTTGAAAGTATTCAGTCATAGTTGGCATAGCTGGTAAGTATAAATCAATTGATAAGGGTATAAACATTGACATCAAAGAAATAAACATTATGATACCTTTTGCACCTAAATATTTTTGTGGTTTTAATAATTTCATTTTGTTAGTTTTTAATAATTTTTGATTTTCCATTTTACTCATCCTCCTAATTAAATATTGTGATTATCAAATATGTTAGTAAATTATTTAAGGAATAAAAAAAAGGATAAGAAGCCAACAATATTGTTGACAACTTATCCAGCATACGAGAGTATACCCTCCGTCACACAGTCATTATAATTAGAAAAGCTATTGATGTCAAATTTTGTTTCAATACAGGTATATAGTAAGTTGGGATAGTCTGTACATTTACAAATATACTACAAAATGGTAAAATACAAGTATTAAATTATGGAGGTATTAGAAGAATGATGAGATTTACATTACCAAGAGATATTTATTATGGAAAAGGTTCTATGGAACAATTGAAATCTATAAAAGGAGAAAGAGCTGTCCTTGTTCTTGGAGGCGGATCCATGAGAAAATTTGGATTTGTTGATAAAGCTCTAGACTATTTAAAGGCAGCAGGAATTGAAGTAAAACTTATTGAAGGGGTAGAACCAGACCCATCAGTAGAAACAGTACTTAGAGGTGCTGAAGTAATGAGAGATTTTAATCCCGATTGGATTATTGCAATGGGTGGTGGATCTCCAATTGATGCAGCAAAGGCTATGTGGGTTTTCTATGAACATCCAGAAATAACTTTTGAAGATATAAAAGATCCGTTTACTATACCAGAACTTAGAAATAAGGCTAAATTTTTAGCTATACCATCAACTAGTGGAACAGCAACAGAAGTAACTGCATTCTCAGTTATAACAGATTATAAGACAGAAATTAAATATCCATTAGCTGATTTTAACATAACTCCAGATGTGGCAATAGTTGATTCAGCACTTGCAGAAACAATGCCACCAAGATTAACAGCAAATACTGGAATGGATGCTTTAACTCATGCTATAGAAGCATATGTTGCAACATTACATTCACCATTTACAGATCCATTAGCTTTAAAAGCTATAGAAATGGTTAAGGAATTTTTGGTTAAATCTTATGATGGTGATAATGAAGCAAGAGAACAAATGCACTATGCTCAATGTCTAGCTGGAATGGCATTTTCTAATGCACTACTTGGAATTTGTCATAGTATGGCTCATAAGACTGGAGCAGTATTCCATATACCTCATGGATGTGCAAATGCTATTTATTTACCATTTGTAATAGAGTTTAATAAGAAAGAAGCATTAGATAGATATGCAGCTATTTCTAAGCAAATTGGGTTAATTGGGAATAATGATGAAGAATTGGTTCAATCATTAATTGAAATGATAAATGAATTAAATAAGAGAATGGGAGTTCCTCAAACTTTAAAAGAGTATGGTGTTGATAAAGAAAAGTTTGATGCATCACTTGATTTAATTGCAGAAAGAGCAATTCAAGATGCTTGTACAGGATCAAATCCAAGAAAAATAAATAAAGATGAAATGAAGAAGCTATTTAAGTGTGTCTATGATGGAGTAAGAGTGGATTTCTAATATTCTAATAGTAAAAGAGGTGTTTTGCACCTCTTTTATCATTTCAATGAACAGGTACACAAATTTCACAAAAATGATTATTAACCATTTTTACTATATATCTTTCCATAATTAGTCTTGATTTATCAAATTCATATCCGTTAATCAATAGTTCATGGAAAATATCACCCCATGCTTTTTGAACTGCTTCAGCAGTGTGATTAATTTTGAAAACAGCATATTTTCCTCCAATAAGAGTGCTCTCTTTTATATAGTCATCAGTTATTATATAATCCTTTGAAACAACTATACAGGCATCATAACGACAGTTTTCAGCTTGGGTAACTTTGGGATCATCTTGAGCAATTCCAAAGATTATGGATTCATCATTAAATAAGTTTTTGGATTTGGCCCAGTCTTTTAATCTTTCCATGGTTTGTATGTTTTTAATTCCATAAGGGCCAATATTCCTTATATAAGCAATAGTATTGGCAGGTATAATTTCAATTTTAACAGTCATAAAATTTTCTCCTCTCTATATACAAAAAAATCCTTATAGACAAGATTAATGCAATTTAAAATGAAAAGCAAAACAATTTTTAAAATTATTTAATAACAAAAGGAAAAGAATTAAAGAAAGATAAAATGGAATTATTTTAAATAAGTATATGTATAATATTGTAAAGTACTAATTGTGTATGCATGGAGGGAAATGTGTATAAGATAGTTAAAAAAGAAAAGTTAAATGATAATACTTACTTGATGGATATTGACGCATCCAGAGTTGCAAAATCAGCTAAACCTGGGCAATTTATCATCTTAAAAATGGATGAAGAAGGTGAAAGAATTCCACTAACAATATGTGATTATAATGAGGACAAGGGCACTGTAACAATTGTATTTCAAGTTTTAGGAGAATCAACTAAGGAGATGGCAGAATATAATGTTGGAGATTACTTCAAAGATTTTGTTGGACCTCTAGGAAAGTCTTCAGAGCTAATTAATAAAAAAGTAGAAGAATTAAACAAGAAAAATATAATATTTATTGCAGGAGGCGTTGGGACAGCACCAGTTTATCCTCAAGTTAAATGGTTGTATTCAAAAGGAATAAAGGCAGATGTTATAGTTGGTGCAAGAAATAAAGATATTGTAATTTTAGAAAAAGAAATGAAGGAAGTTTGTGGGAATTATTATTTAGCTACAGATGATGGTTCTTCAGGGTATAAAGGATTAGTAACAGATAGATTAAAAGATTTAGTAAAAAAAGAAGGAAAAAAGTATGACCTAGTAATAGCAATTGGACCTATGGTAATGATGAAATTTGTAACTCTACTTACTAAAGAGTTAAACATTCCAACTGTTGTTAGTTTAAATCCTATCATGGTGGATGGAACAGGTATGTGTGGTGCTTGTAGAGTATCTGTAGACGGACAAATTAAATTTGCTTGTGTAGACGGACCTGAATTTGATGGACATTTAGTTGATTTTGATGAAGCTATGAGAAGACAAGCTATCTATAAAACTGAAGAGGGAAGAGCAATCTTAAGGGCACAAGAAGGGGATTCACATCATGGAGGGTGTGGGATTTGTGGAGGTGAGAATTAATATGGATAGAATGAAAAAGGTTCCAGTTAAAGAACAAGCTCCAAAGGTAAGAGCCACTAATTTTGAAGAAGTTTGTTTAGGATATAATAGTGAAGAAGCATTAAAAGAAGCAAAGAGATGTTTAAATTGCAAAATTCCAAAATGTGTTGACAAGTGTCCTGTAAATATAGAAATTCCTAAATTTATAGCTAAGATAAAAGAAGAAGATTTTGAAGCATCTGCTAAAATTATAGCCAAAGCTTCAGCATTGCCATCTATATGTGGTAGAGTTTGCCCTCAAGAATCACAGTGTGAAGGTACATGTGTTTTGGGAATTAAGGGAGAACCTGTTTCCATAGGAAAATTAGAAAGATTTGTAGCAGATTGGGCTAGGGAAAAAAATATAGATTTATCAGAAGCAGTACCTAAAAATGGTAGGAAGGTTGCAGTTATAGGAAGTGGGCCAGCAGGACTTACTTGTGCTGGAGACTTAGCAAAGTTTGGATATGATGTTACTATATTTGAAGCTCTTCACGAAGTTGGAGGAGTTTTAGTTTATGGAATTCCAGAGTTTAGATTACCTAAGGAAACAGTTGTTAAGAGTGCAGTTGAAAATGTAAAAAAACTTGGAGTGAAAATAGAGACAAATGTTATAGTTGGTAAAACTGTAACTATAGACGAACTGTTTGAAAATGAAATGTTTGAAGCTGTGTTTATAGGAACAGGTGCAGGACTTCCTAAATTTATGGGTATACCAGGAGAAAATGCAAATGGTGTTTGCTCAGCCAATGAATTTTTAACCCGTAATAATTTAATGAAGGCATTCAAAGATGAATATAAAACTCCAATCAGGGTAGGGAAGAAGGTTGCTGTAGTTGGTGGTGGCAATGTTGCTATGGATGCAGCTAGAACAGCTCTAAGGTTAGGAGCTGAAGTTCATATAGTTTATAGAAGAAGTGAATCAGAATTACCTGCAAGAGCTGAAGAAGTACATCATGCTAAAGAAGAGGGTATTATATTTAATTTACTTACAAATCCAACAGAAATTTTTCAAGATGAAAAAGGCTGGGTTAATGGAATGAAATGCGTTAAGATGAAATTAGGAGAATCAGATGAATCTGGAAGGAGAAGGCCAGAAGTTATTGAAGGGTCAGATTTTATTTTAGATGTAGATACAGTAATAATGTCTTTAGGAACTTCACCAAATCCATTAATAGCTTCAACTACTAAGGGATTAGATATAAATAAAAGGCAGTGTATTATTGCTTCAGATGATACAGGATTGACTTCAAGGGAAGGTGTATTTGCTGGTGGAGATGCAGTAACAGGAGCTGCAACAGTAATTTTAGCAATGGGAGCAGGAAAGAAAGCAGCAATTGGAATTCATAATTATCTTTTAAACAAAAATCATTAAAATGGAGATTTTTAAAATAGAAAAAAGTAGATTTCGTGTAGAGCAACGCGAAATCTACTTTTTTGTATAAAGCTATAAATACTAAACTAAAATTTTCTATTACTAATAACTGAGTTTACATTATTGATTAGTTCTTTTGAATTTTTATATGGTTTATTAGTTGTTTGGCCTGTAGCATCTTCTTGTATATCTACTACAAGTAAGGCTTTGTTTCTATTTAAATTTTTTTATGTAGCATATGCTTTTTCGTTTTCTAGTTTTAAATCTCAAATATCAATTATCAAAGTATAATTGATATTTATTGTTAAATAATATTAAGTGTGTGATATAATTATAATTAAAAGAAGAAAGAAAAGGTGAGTTTATGGATTATGATAATGTAGTATTTAAGGAAGACAAGATAATACTAGAAGGTGTGAAAAATTTTAATATAAAGCAAATAGTAGAATGTGGGCAGTGCTTCAGATGGGAAAAAGTCGAGGAATTAAATTATATTGGAGTAGCTTATGGAAGAGTGATTGAGGTTATTCAGAAAAAAGATATAGTTACAATATTAAATAGTAATGAAGAAGATTTTAAAAATATATGGTTAAGTTATTTTGATTTAGAAAGAGATTATAGCGATGTGAAAAAATCTTTAGCTAATGATGAAATATTAAGTAAAAGTGTTGAGTATGGATATGGAATTAGACTTTTAAATCAAGAGCATTTTGAAATTTTAATAAGCTTTATAATTTCTGCTAGAAATAGCATCCCATCTATATCAAAAACAATTAAAAAGATATCAGAAAAATGGGGAAATCCAATAGAGTATAAAGGAAAGAAATATTATACATTTCCTACTCCTGCTGAATTTAAAGATGCTACATTAGAAGAAATTCAAGAAACAGGAGCATCTTTTAGAAGTAAATACATATTAGATACAATAAGTAATGTAAATAATGCTAAAAAGTTAGGAGAATATGATTTAGATTACATAGCAAGCTTATCTGCAGATGAATGTCATGAAGAATTACAAAAATTCAAAGGTGTAGGAGCAAAAGTAGCAGATTGTATTATGCTATTTTCTATGAAAAAGTATTCTGCTTTCCCTGTAGATGTGTGGGTAAAGAGAGCTATGATGCATTTTTATAATGCAGAGGAAGGTTCGCTGAATAAAATAAGAATATTTGCAAGAAACAAATTTGGTGAGTCAGCAGGATTTGCACAACAATATCTTTTCTATTATGCTAGAGAGAATAAGATAAGTGTGGATTAAAATTACTTAAAAGGTATATTTCGTATAGAGTAATACGAAATATACCTTTTTTATTCATAAATGCTAAAAAGAAATTGAGTATTATTGGTAGAATAAATTTTATATTTAAACACAGTCTAATAATAATTAGCGCAATTGTTTTGGAGGTATTATGAAACTATTAAAAAAGGCATTTATGATTATAATAATTACAACAATAACTATTACATTGGTAAGTAATATTCAAATTGATATATCAGCTAAGGCCAATTGCGATAGCAATAATAGAAAGGTAACTAATATTGCAGTAATAGTGCGTAGTTTTAGTGATCCATTTAACTTATCCCTTAAACAGAGTTTTGAGGAGATTCAGAAAGAAAATGAAGATAAAGTCAAGTTTACTATTTTTGATGGACAAAATAATATAAATACACAAAATCAAATAATAGATTCTATAGTACAAAATAATGAAAATGATATTGAGCTTTTAATAGTAAATTTAGCTGATGTAGCAGAAAATTCAGTGAAAGAGGTTATTAATAAAACTAAGCCAGAAAATATTCCACTAGTATTATTACAAGTTGCGCCTGAAACAATATTAAAAGTTCCTAAATATAATAGAGTTGTTTTTGTAGCAGGCAATTCGGAACGAGCTGGTATTTCACAAGGTAAGATTCTTATTGATTTATGGAATACAAATAAAAAAGTTATAGATAAAAATAATGATAATGTTATGGAGTATATTATGTTAAAGGGGAAAGCTGAAAGTGAACCTGAAATTCAAAGAACAAAAAGTTCCATTGCAACACTAAAAAATTCTGGAATAAAAATTCAGGAGTTGGCAAGTGTAAATGCCAATTGGTCTAAAGATTTAGCTAAAAATTATTTTGAAAACTTATTTATCAAATATGGAGATAAAATTGAAGTAGTAATTGGAAATAATGATGCTATGGCAATAGGTGTAACTGAAATATTACAAAAGTATGGATATAATAAAGGTGATAAATCAAAATATATAACAGTTATTGGAGTTGATGGGACTCAAGAGGCTAAAGATTTAGTTGATAAAGGATTTATGGCAGGTACTGTTATTCAAGACATAAAACCATTTGCTGAACAAATGTACAATGTAGGAATGAACTTAGTTAATTATGTAGATCCTCTAAAAAATACAAATTTAAAATTTAAAGATGGAGAAATTATAGTCACACTCCCTTATGAAGCTTATATAGGAAGAACTAAATCTCCCTAATAAGTTTACTTGTAGTAACTTTTGAAGTAACTAATTTATATAATATATAATTGATTAATTATTTTAGAGGACAATAATGTTAACTAGTAAGAAGTTTATGCAACAATCACTTGAATTACATCTTTTTTTTGGAAGAATTATGAAGGAACATTCATTCTTTTTAGAAGCTAGTTTCACACCAAAAGATTCAAAGTATATCAATGAGGCAGATATGTTCAGAATGGAATTTGACGAACTTTTAGATGATGTCATCTCTATTTCTGATGGAATTATAAGTAACGAAGTATTACAATCCAATGAAGTAATAACACCTTACACATTAGAAGCAGAACAGGCATCCTCATATTTTACAGGGATAAAGATACCAACAGATTTAACTAAATTAGAAACCCAATTAATGGGTGAATATTTAATTAGAGATAATCATAATAAAAATGATTCCATTGAACGAAAAGTATTTGATATTAATAACAGAGCAATTAGACTTATTAGAGGAATAATAAACTTTAAAAACAAATTACTATCAGATGTTTTATTATGTAAGGTGTTTACTGTCAGTTATCCTTTACTTATAGATCACATTTTAAGAGAAGCAAAACTTTATTATACTTTTGTTAAAAGATTGCAAGATGGTGAAGAAATTGATTTAGAGAGAGAACAGTATAATCAAGAAGCTTTTTGGAATAGGATTATGGCAGAGCATTCAAAATTTATTCGTGGACTTCTTGATCCAACTGAGGACGAATTAATAAATATGGCCAATAATTTTGGTCATCAATTTGATGAGTTAACAAGAGATGCAAAAGAAGCTATAAAACATTCAATGCCAATTTCTAAAGTCACAAATGACAGTTATAAAGCAACTATAGCAATAAGAAAGTTTAATCAACAGGGTACACAAGGAATATTAGAATGTAAAGTTAAATCTATAATAATTCCATTATTAGGTGATCATGTGTTACGTGAATCAAATCATTATTTAAGATTACTAAAAATATTTAGAAAAGATATAGATATGGAGTAGAAAAAACTAAAATTGAAAAGTATTACCATAATATAGAAAGTGTTTTAAGTCTTAAGAAATTTAGAAAAAAGGAATAGACTAAATGAAACATTATTTTTTCATTTAGTCTATTTTTATGAGTTAAGAAATAATATATTTAATTCAAGTTATGGGAATAATGATAAAAAATTATTATCAATGTAATGATAGTAATAGGTAGAATATCTTCATAGGAGCATAAAAATATTAAAATGTTGAGTATAAATAATAAAGACTATATAATGGAAGATAAAATAAGGTGGGATGGGGGAATAAATATTGGATGAAAAAACAATAGTAATAAGACTAAGTATAGCATTCTTATTAGGAGCAATAATTGGATTAGAACGAGATTTAACAAATAAAACCATAGGAATAAAAACCCACGTAATGGTATCATTAGGATCAGCGTTAACTATGATATTTGGCATATATATGTCTCAAGGAAACAACTTAATTGATCCAACAAGAATTTCAGCACAAGTAGTATCTGGAATAGGATTTTTAGGAGCTTTATGTGTATTAAAAGACCGTAATAACACCATATTAGGATTAACTACAGCATCATCTATATGGGTAATGGCTTGTATAGGAATTGCTGTTGGAGGGGGATTTATCCTTGGAGCTGTAACTACAACAGTTTTTATATTAATAAATCTTATATTAGTTCCAAAAATAAAAAGAATAATTAAAAAAAGTGCTATATATAAGAGAGGACATGATGATTCTGAAGAATAGATTATTATAAAGTTATTTCTAATATCAACCTATTTAGAGTGTTACAAGATTAAGTAAGCAGTAATGGATATATATTGATTTATTGCTGCTTATTTCTATCCTTTTCGCCTAGCGGATTTTGATTTTTTTATTGGTATATATAAATCTGAGGGATGATCTTTAATAAAATTTAAGTAGCGTTTAATCTTTTCTTCTTTTTTTAATCTTTCAATAGTATAAAGTCTATAAGAAAGTTCTTTATTTGTGTAAAGAGCATGGATTTGACGATGACAAGTTTTGCATAAAAAAGCTATATGAGAATCCTTTCCACCTTTTTCTACAGGGATTAGATGATGCTTGGTTACTTCTGATATTTCTCTTTCACAAAGCTCACATTTATAATTTTTATTCATAAAATACTCACCCTAAATAATAGAATTATAATTGGGGAGATTATATCATTTTTAAATGAAAAAATCAAAGTTTGGAGGAGAGATTATGTTTCAATTTGAGACCCAGTTAGATAAATTAAAACATGAGGTGCTTACAGCAGTAGCAAAGTTAGCAAAAGAGGACAAGCTAACTAAGGAAGAGATTGAAAAGATTCCTTATGAAGTTATAAAAGGAGATGTAGCCATGTATAGATGTTGTGTCTATAAGGAAAGGGCTATTGTATTGGAGAGAGCAAAATTAGCTTCTGGTTTCTTAGCAAATGGATATGCTGCACATGAAGAGTTTGTAGATATAACTTCAGATGAGCAAATTGTATATGTTATAGAAGCTGCTTGTGATAAGTGTCCGATAAATAAATATAATGTAACTGATTCATGTAGAAATTGTATAGCACATAGATGCCAAAAAGCTTGCAATTTTGGAGCAATAAGCTATGTGGCAGGAAGAGCATATATCAATCAAGAACTTTGTAAAGAATGTGGTATGTGTCAAAAGTCTTGTCCTTATGATGCCATTTCTGAAGTTATGAGGCCTTGTAAAAGAGTATGTCCAACTGGAGCCTTAGATG
This sequence comes from Clostridium sp. SHJSY1, assembly GCF_031626875.1. Taxonomy (NCBI): domain Bacteria; kingdom Bacillati; phylum Bacillota; class Clostridia; order Eubacteriales; family Clostridiaceae; genus Clostridium; species Clostridium sp. SHJSY1. The sequence goes on along the minus strand of NZ_JANDMF010000019.1, from coordinate 77,553 downwards.
TAAATACTGAAAATAGAAGAGCTATGATTAAGGAAGAAAAGTGCGTAAATTGTGGTGCATGTATGTCAGCATGTCCGTTTGGAGCTATATCAGATAAGAGTTTAATTGTTCCAGTTACCAAATCTCTAGTAAATAAAAATAAGCTATATGCAGTAGTTGCTCCAGCTATAACAGGGCAATTTGGAGTAAAGGTATCTTATGGCCAAATTAAAAATGCAATTAAAAAGATAGGTTTTGCTGATATGGTAGAAGCAGCTTGTGGAGCTGATGCTGTTACTGTTCATGAAAGCAATGAATTTATAGAGAGAATGGAAAATGAAGATTTATATATGACAAATTCATGTTGTCCAGGATTTTTAAATTATATAGAAAAAATGTTTCCAAATGAAAAAGCTAATATATCAGGAACTGTTTCTCCTATGATTGCTACAGGAAGGTATATTAAAAAATGTGACACTAGAGCAAAAGTTGTATTTATAGGACCTTGTACAGCTAAAAAGGGGGAGGTAGTTAGAGAAGAAGTTAAAGATGCAATTGATTATGTGCTAACATTTGAAGAACTCATTGCTCTTTTTGATGCTTTTCAGATTGAGGTAGAAAGTTGTGAGGAAGAGGTTGTTGAAGATGCATCTATATTTGGACGAGGATTTGGAGCAGCTGGAGGGTTGACAGCAGCTATTGAGAATTACATGAAAGAAAGTGGAATAGATATAGAATTCAACCCTATTAAAGTATCAGGAAGTGATGAGATTAAAAAGACCATGAAGCTTGCCAATATAGGTAGACTTAATGGGAACTTCATAGAAGGAATGATGTGTGAAGGCGGATGTATAAATGGTGCAGGTACTATAGCTCCATACCAAAAAGCTAAAGGTATATTTAATAAGATGAATGTAAAAGCTAAGAAGAAAACAGTGCTTTCTAACGACAATTTAAAGAAATATAAGGAAATAAATTTAGAAGCTGGAAGAGTAAAAAAATCAGAAAATTAAAAATAGAAGAAAAATGGAGTAAATATTAATATAACTAAGAAAAATTAATATAATTAGCTATAATATATAAATTTAAAGGAATAATAGCAAAGGGAATATTTGAATATTATGGATAGAGGATATATTATAATTGTATTAGCACTCATTGATAGTGAGTGCTAATACAAAATTCATATAATAATTCTATAGAATTATTAATAATCTTAATCTAATTAGCTTAAGACGATATAAAGTAAATAAAAACAAAATTATATAAATAATTAAAGGAGGGTTTTTTATGAATATCAAACCACTTGGAGAAAGAGTAGTAATTAAAAAACTAGAAGCAGAGGAAACTACTAAAAGCGGAATTGTATTAACAGGTACAGCAAAGGAAAGACCACAAGAAGCTGAAGTAGTTGCAGTTGGACCTGGAGCTATAGTAGATGGCAAAAGGGTTGAAATGGAAGTTAAAGTTGGAGATAAAGTATTATATTCTAAGTATGCAGGATCAGAAGTTAAAGTTTCTGGAGAAGAATATACTATATTAAAACAAGATGATATTTTAGCGATAGTTGAGTAGGAGGGATTTAGAAATGGCAAAATCATTAAAATTTGGTGAAGACGCAAGAAGAGCAATGCAAATAGGTGTTGATAAATTAGCTGATACAGTAAAGGTTACTTTAGGACCAAAAGGAAGAAATGTAGTATTGGATAAGAAGTTTGGTGCACCTTTAATAACAAATGATGGTGTTTCAATAGCTAGAGAAATAGAATTAGAAGATCCATATGAAAATATGGGGGCACAACTTGTAAAAGAAGTTGCTACTAAAACAAATGATGTTGCTGGTGATGGAACTACAACAGCTACTCTTTTAGCTCAAGCTATCATAAGAGAAGGTCTTAAAAATGTAACAGCAGGAGCTAATCCAATATTAATTAGAAATGGTATAAGAAAAGCTGTTGAAAAAGCAGTTGAAGAAATTCAAGGAATTTCAAAACCAGTAGCTGGGAAAGAAGACATAGCTAGAGTTGCAGCTATTTCAGCATCAGATGAAGAAATAGGTAAGTTAATAGCTGATGCTATGGAGAAGGTTGGAAATGAAGGCGTAATTACTATTGAAGAATCTAAATCAATGGGAACTGAATTAGATGTAGTTGAAGGTATGCAATTTGATAGAGGATATGTATCACCTTATATGTCAACAGATATGGAAAAGATGGAAGCTTCATTAGATAGTCCATACATTTTAATAACTGATAAGAAAATTTCAAATATACAAGAAATACTGCCAGTATTAGAACAAATAGTTCAAACAGGTAAAAAGTTATTAATTATAGCTGAAGATATAGAAGGTGAAGCTATGGCTACACTTGTAGTTAATAAGTTAAGAGGAACATTTACTTGTGTTGCAGTTAAAGCTCCAGGCTTTGGTGATAGAAGAAAAGAAATGCTTCAAGATATAGCTATCTTAACTGGTGGAGAAGTAATATCAGAAGAACTTGGAAGAGATCTTAAAGAAGTAACTTTAGAAATGCTAGGTCAAGCTGAAAGTGTTAAAGTTACAAAAGAAAATACAACAATTGTAAATGGTAAGGGTAGTTCACCTGCTATAAAAGAAAGAATTGGCTTAATAAAGAATCAAATAGAAGAAACAACTTCAGAATTTGATAAAGAAAAGCTACAAGAAAGATTAGCTAAACTTGCTGGAGGAGTTGCAGTAATTAAAGTTGGAGCAGCTACAGAAACAGAACTTAAAGAGAGAAAGCTTAGAATTGAAGATGCTTTAAATGCAACAAAAGCAGCAGTAGAAGAAGGTATTGTACCAGGTGGTGGAACTGCATATGTTAATGTAATAAATGAAGTAGCAAAATTAACTTCAGATGTTCCAGATGCACAAGTTGGTATTAATATAATTGTTAGAGCATTAGAAGAACCAATGAGACAAATAGCTGTAAATGCAGGCGTTGAAGGTTCTGTTATAATAGAAAAAGTTAAGAATAGTGAAGTTGGAATGGGATACGATGCATTATATGGAGACTATAAGAACATGATAAAAGCTGGTATAGTTGATCCTACTAAGGTAACAAGATCAGCACTTCAAAATGCAGCATCAGTAGCATCAACATTCTTAACAACAGAAGCAGCAGTTGCTGATATTCCACAAAAGGAAACTCCAATGCCAGGTGGAGCTCCAGGAATGGAAGGAATGTACTAAAATAATTAATACAAAAAATCTCGTGATGAAATTTTCATTACGAGATTTTTTTGTTTTTCTTCAGAAATTTGAAAGAATTATAGGAAGTTTTTTGTAAAAAATACCTTGTATAATTAGTTATTGTAAGAGGGATTGAGGAGGAGAAGTATATGACGTGAAAAAGATAATGCTTTTTATTATGATTGTTGCAACTATAGGTTTAGTAATAAAAGCAACAACAGGTAGCAATACTTACACAGAAGATAAAAATTATAACATAAATGAAAAAATATTTAAGTTTCTTCAAAGTGATGAGAATCGTAAGTATGTATATTCTAAGGCAATAAAATTGAATAAGGGTAATTCTGCTAATACTTGTGTTTATTTTTTAGCTGAATTATTAAAGGATGCATTTGCATTTTTTCTTAGAAAAAGTTAATTGAAAGATTCTATTCTTGATATGTATAATAGGGGAAGAGGGGGGATATTATGACTAAATTTAATGTTTTAATTGTAGATGATGAATATGAAATAAGAGAAGCTGTTGAAATATATTTAAAAAATGAAGGGATAAAAGTATTTCATGCAGGAGATGGAATAGAAGCTTTAAAGGTACTTGAAATGAAGGAGATTCACCTTATATTAATGGATTTAATGATGCCTAAAATGGATGGCATTAAAGCAACATTTAAAATCAGGGAAAGCAAAAACATTCCTATAGTAATGCTTTCAGCAAAATCAGAGGATACTGATAAAATATTAGGACTTAATATAGGTGCTGATGATTATATAACGAAACCGTTTAACCCTATGGAATTAGTGGCTAGGGTTAAGTCTCAATTAAGAAGATATACAAGTTTGGGGCAATATGATGAACAGGTTGAAGATGAGATAAATATAAGGGGTCTTATATTAAACAAAAACTCAAAGACTATAACAGTGGATGATAAGGAAAAGAGCTTAACATCCTTAGAGTATAAGATATTAGAACTATTAATGACCAATAAGGGGAGAGTTTTTTCTATTGAAGAAATATATGAAAGGGTATGGGATGAGCCATTTCATAATTCTGAAAATACTGTGTCAGTTCACATAAGAAGAATAAGGGAAAAGATTGAAATCAACCCAAGAGAGCCAAATTATTTGAAGGTGGTGTGGGGAATTGGCTATAAAATTGAAAAATAAATATACTATTGTAATAGTTTTTCTTATATCAGCTTATATCTGTGGAATTTCAGTATTATCAGTAAGTGACTTGATAAAGAACAGAGAATATTTGAAAGTAGATTCTTACTTTGAATGTTCTCAGTTTAAAAGGGATTTAGGTAGCTATTTTAATAATATTAGATATCTTGATGAAGTGTATAAGGACTACTCATTAAAATCAGATGATGATAAGGTTACAAAGAGCGAGTTAACATTGTCTAAGACTTTATATGAAACTAATTTGAGTAGGTGGGAAGATGAAATAATTGATAAGTATAAATATCAGATATTAAATTCAGCTCAAGCTCAAAATAGTAATGAAACTAATAGACTAACAGAGGAAAGAGATAAAGAACTTAATGAAATTAAAATAAAAAATTCAAAAACTGTAGAGGATTTAAAAAAAGAGATAGTAACTTATAAAGATAAAGATTATGAAAATATTAAAAATGCAATAGAAGCAAAAAGTACAATAAAATACTACATTGAAAATGAGGAAAATGGTTCTGTAAATACTAATATAGAAAATTTATCAGATATAGATGAGTATATTAATAAAAATGCTTTATATAGTATTAAACTTCCTTATGAATGTAAGGACTCTGATAGAATGAAGTATATAAGTATTTGGGCTGAATTAACTAATAAAAAAGTTTGCTTTGTTGTACCTAACAGTATTGATGAAAATAGTCCCATATATAAAAATTATAATTATTATAACTCTGTAAGAGAAAGACTATTTAAAGAAATTATAATAGGAATTATATCGTTTTTAATTGGACTTCCTTTGTTAATATTTATATTGAAGAAAAGTAATGTAGATGAAACCAGATTAATAAAATGGTATAAAAAGATCCCTCTGGATTTAAAAATGATTATATTTGCAATATATCCAATTATAGTAGTTTGGTATATGAATAAAATATTATTCTTTGTCAAGCAATATAGGATTAGTCAAATTTTTATTATTACTGTTGTAGCTATATATGTATTATATTTAGCTATTAATATAAAGTTAATAATAAATTTAATTACAAGCAAAGAAAAGTTTAAATTAGAAGTTAAGAAATGTCTAAGTAATAGAATGTTAAACTATTTTAGGGATAAATCTGCATTTCAAAGTATAAAATTTAAAACATTAATGCTGATAATATTTGCTTTATCCCTTGGAGTTTCTATGTTTGTTATTTTTATTGGTATAGCTTCGAGAAAAATCCCTATGATAATCATAGGGATTGGGTATATGTTATTCTATATGTTATTTGTTATATGGTACATTATTAAGACAAATAGATTTTTTCTTAGAATTATAGAAGGAACAGATGAAATAGTTGCAGGAAATCTTAATTGTACTATAGAGGAAAAAGGAATAGGAGAATTTTTAAAGATAGTTAATAATATAAATAATATGAAAACTGGATTTAAGAAAGCTCTTGAAAATGAGATAAAAAGTGAAAGACTTAAGTCTGAACTTATAACTAATGTTTCCCATGATTTAAAAACACCATTAACATCTATTATAAATTATGTAGGATTATTAAAAAAAGAAGGAATATCAAATGAAGAGGCAGATAGATATATAGATGTATTAGACAGAAAGTCTCAGAGACTTAAAGTAATTATAGATGATTTATTTGAAGCTTCTAAGATGGCAAGTGGTGCTGTAGACCTTGAAGTGGAAAAGATAGAAGTAACTTCTCTTTTAAAACAAACATTAGGAGAATTTGATGAAGCTATCAACAATTCTGAATTAACATTTAGACTAAAGTTTCCTGAAGAAAAGGTTTATGCTAATTTAGATGGAAAAAAGACTTGGAGAGTATTTGAGAATCTTATAAATAATATATTAAAATATTCTCAATCTGGAACTCGAGTATATATTTCATTAAAAGAAGAGGACAATAAAATAATTATAACTATGAAAAATATATCTTCCTATGAAATGGATTTTCAGAATGAAGAAATATTTGAAAGGTTTAAAAGAGGAGATAAATCAAGAAGTACTGAAGGAACAGGATTAGGACTTTCTATTGCTAAGAGCATAGTAGAGCTTCAAGGAGGAGAACTTAGTATAGAGATAGATGGAGATCTTTTTAAAACTAGAGTTATTGTTCCATCAGCTAATTATTAGTTAAAAAAGAATTAAATTATCTTAGTGAATCCAAGATATAGGGAATTTATATTATATCTTGGATTTTTTTGTGGGACAAAATTATAAACAATACAAAAATTGTCTAGAATTATAAAGAAATAGATAAGTAATTCAAGGAGGATGAATTGGTGAAGAAAAAACTTAACAAATATATAAGGACAAATAGAAAAAGTAAGGGGTTTACGTTAGTAGAAATGCTTGCAGTTCTTGCAATTATGTCTATATTATTTGTCGTATTTACCCCAAAAGTTGCAGGATATATAAAAGAAGCTAAGAAAACAAAGGCACTAGAGGAAGTAAGGCAGGTAGTTTTAGCTATAGATACATATAATATTAAATCAAACAATACTGTATCAGGAGATTCTAAATATGGAACTATAAAGGAGAGGATAGGTTCTAGTGATTTTATTGATTTTACAAGGATAAAAAGTATAAATCTAGATATGACATATCAAAAAATGAAGGAATTATTAGCAGGTGGAGATTTCGCATTAGCTGAAGATGGTACTATTTCATAAAATAAAAATGCAATTTTACTTTCATGTCTATTGACTTTGGGAATATGATACATTATAATAAGTTTAATTTAGTAATAGGCACATTTAAAGCTCGTATATCCCCTGAATATGGCAGGGAGTATCTACCGGAAGCCGTAAATTTCCGACTATGGGTGAATTTGATATACTTATATACTTTTTGTTATATAGGCATATTAACTTCACTATAGAGTAATATAGTAAGTTAATGTGCTTTTTTTGTACTCAAAAATCAGTTGGACAATGAAGTTAATCTTGCATTTTCAGCTTGAGATGAATGAAAAAAATCATAAAGTTATAAATTGAGGGAGGATTTTAAAAATGGCAAGAATATTAAAACAAGCATATACTTTTGATGATGTATTACTAGTACCAAATAAATCGGAGATATTACCAAGAGAGGTAACTCTAGCAACTAATTTAACTAAGACAATTAAGTTAAATATTCCTTTAATAAGTGCTGGAATGGATACAGTAACAGAATCTACTATGGCTATTGCTATGGCTAGAGAAGGTGGAATCGGAATCATACATAAGAATATGACAATTGAAGAACAAGCTAGAGAAGTAGATAGAGTTAAAAGACAAGAAAATGGAGTAATTACAGATCCTATATTCCTTTCTCCAGAACAAACTTTACAAGATGCAGAAAATCTTATGGCTCAATATAGAATATCCGGTGTTCCAATAACAGTAGATGGTAAATTAGTTGGTATTTTAACTAATAGAGATACTACATTTGAAAATGATTTTTCAAAAAAAATCAAAGATGTAATGACTAAGGAAAATTTAGTTACTGCACCAGAAAACACAACTATAGAAGAAGCAAAAGAATTATTAAAGAAACATAAAATAGAAAAACTTCCACTAGTAGATAAAGATGGAACATTAAAAGGATTAATAACTATTAAAGATATAGAGAAAACTAAAACATTCCCAAATGCGGCTAAAGACTCTAAAGGAAGATTATTATGTGGAGCTGCTGTTGGAGTAACAGGTGACATGATAGAAAGAGTAGAAGCTTTAGTAAAAGCTAAAGTAGATGTAATTACACTTGATACTGCTCATGGTCATTCTAAAGGAGTACTAGATGCAGTTTCTAAAATTAAATCTTTATATCCAGACCTTCAAGTTATAGCAGGTAATATTGCAACACCAGAAGCTGCAGAAGACTTAATTAAAGCAGGAGCTGATTGTGTAAAGGTAGGGATAGGACCTGGGTCAATATGTACAACAAGAGTAGTAGCTGGAGTAGGAGTTCCTCAATTAACAGCAGTTATGGATTGTGTAGAAATTGGAAGAAAATATGGAGTTCCAGTAATAGCAGATGGTGGAATTAAATATTCAGGAGATATAGTTAAAGCTTTAGCAGCTGGTGCTTGTGGAGTTATGATGGGGTCATTACTTGCAGGATGTGAAGAAGCTCCAGGTGAGAGTGAAATATATCAAGGAAGAAGCTATAAGGTATACAGAGGAATGGGTTCATTAGCAGCAATGGCTTGTGGTTCCAAGGATAGATATTTCCAAGAAGGGAATAAAAAGCTTGTTCCAGAAGGTGTTGAAGGAAGAATAGCTTATAAAGGATATGTTTCTGATACAATATTCCAACTTCTTGGGGGAATTAGATCAGGTATGGGATACCTTGGATCAAGAGATTTAGAAACTTTATACCAAACAGCTACATTTGTTGTTCAAACATCAGCTGGACTTAGAGAAAGTCATCCTCATGACATAAATATAACTAAGGAAGCTCCAAACTATAGTGTAAGTCAATAATTTATTGTAAAATATAATAATTAATAGAAAGATTATTGGAGGGTAAAATGAAGAAAGAATTAGTTCTAGTAGTTGACTTTGGAGGTCAATACAATCAATTAATTGCTAGAAGAGTAAGAGAATGTGGAGTGTATTGCGAAATAATTCCATATACTTATACACTAGATCAAATAAAAGAAAAAAATCCTAAGGGAATAATATTTACTGGGGGACCAAACAGCGTTTATGGTGAGGATACTCCAAGAGTTGATAAAGGAATATTTGAATTGGGGGTACCAATTCTAGGTATCTGCTATGGAGACCAATTAATGTCTTACTTATTAGGTGGAAAGGTTGAAACAGCACCAGTTAGAGAATATGGAAAAACTTCAATTAAGCTAGATTCTTCTTCAAGACTTTTCCAAGATATAGAAGAAGAAGGAATATGCTGGATGAGTCATACTGATTATATATCAGAAGCTCCAGAAGGATTTAAAATAGTAGCCAATACAGATGTATGCCCAGTCGCTGCTATGGAAAATGAAGAAAAGAAATTATATGGAGTTCAATTCCATCCAGAAGTTGAACATACACCATTTGGTCAAAAAATGCTTAAAAACTTTCTTCATAACATATGTGAATTAGGTAATGAATGGACTATGGCCCATTTTGCTGAAGAAAAGATAAAGGAAATAAAGGACTTAGTTGGAGATAAGAAGGTTCTTTGTGCTTTATCTGGTGGAGTAGATTCATCAGTTGCAGCTATGATAGTACATAAAGCAATAGGTCACAACTTGACATGTATTTTCGTTGATCATGGTCTTTTAAGAAAAGATGAAGGAGATACTGTTGAAAGAGTGTTCAAGAAAGAATTTGATATGAACATTATAAGAGTGAATGCTAAAGATAGATTCTTAGGTAAGCTTGCTGGAGTTTCAGATCCTGAAACCAAAAGAAAGATTATAGGAGAAGAATTTATAAGAGTATTTGAAGAAGAAGCTAACAAGCTTGGAGAAATTGATTACTTAGTTCAAGGTACAATTTACCCTGATATAGTTGAAAGTGGAACTAACACATCAGCTACAATTAAGTCTCACCACAATGTTGGAGGTCTTCCAGAAGATATGAAATTTGATCTTATAGAGCCTTTAAGAGAATTATTTAAAGATGAAGTAAGAGCAGTTGGGGAAGAGCTTGGAATACCTCACAAATTAGTATGGAGACAGCCATTCCCAGGACCAGGTCTTGCAATAAGGGTTCTTGGAGAAATAACTGAAGAAAAGCTTGAAATAGTAAGAGAAGCAGATGCTATATTCAGAGATGAAATAGCTAATGCAGGATTAGATGAAAGCATATGGCAATACTTTGCTTGTCTTCCAAACATCAAGTCAGTTGGAGTTATGGGAGATGAAAGAACTTACTGTCATACGGTAGCTTTAAGAGCTGTAACATCAAGTGATGCAATGACTTCTGAATGGGCAAGAATTCCATATGAAATACTTGACCTTGTTAGCAGAAGAATAGTTAATGAAGTTTCAGGAGTAAACAGAATAGTTTATGATGTTACTTCTAAGCCACCTGCTACTATTGAGTGGGAATAAATAATAAAAAGTCTACAAAGCTTATAAAATAAGAGTTTGTAGACTTTTATTTTATAGTTTGATTCTAATTTGATTCTGTTTGTAATTTTTGCAAGGCATTTACCACTTCATTTTGCTTATTTGGATATAGATGAGAGTATGTATTTAATGTGGTTTCTACTTTCTCATGGCCTAACCTTTCGGCAATTAATAGTGGAGTAAATCCTAACTCAATTAATAAGGAAGCATGACTATGTCTTAAATCATGTAGTCTTATTCTTTTTACTTTAGACATTTTACAACCTCTATTCATTTCATGATGTAAAAAGAACTTTGTAAAAGGAAAGATTCTATCTGTTGGTTTTATATCATAAATAGTCTTGGTATAAGATTTCAAATCATTACATAAAGAATCTGTTATTAGTATAATTCTAGTGCTTTTTGGTGTTTTTGGTGCTGTTACAATATCTTTTTTGCCTATTCTTTGCAGTGATTTATTTATGTTAATAGTGTTATTATTAAAATCTATATCTGATAATGTGAGAGCCATCAATTCTCCAATTCTCATACCTGTCCAATATAAAGTTTCAAAGGCTATTTTTGATTGAGGCTTATCTGATACACATTCTATAAAGCTTTCGTATTCTTCCTTTGTCCAAAATAGCATTTCATCAGCGTTTTTCTTGCCCATGCCTCCAGCCTTATGGCAAGGGTTTTCTTTTAAGTTATAATATTTTACTGCATAATTAAATATAGCTACTAGTTGATTATTAATTGATTTAAGGTAGGTTTCGGAATAACCTTTATCATCCTTCATTAACTTGTTTTGCCACTTTCTTATGTGGGTAGCTTTGATTTGATTAATAGCCATATTCTTAAAGTAAGGTAATATCTTTAGGTTTATCATATATTTTTTATTGGCTATAGTTGATATTCTAAGTCTACTTTCCATATCGTCAAAGTATAATTCTACTAAAGATCCAAATGTCATATCTGGATTAGCTTGTTGCTTATTAAGAAATTCTCTTTCCCACTCTAAAGCATCCCCTTTTTTCTTAAAACCTCTTTTGAGTTTCTTTTTTCGTTCACCTGTCCATGTAGTAAAATAAAATTGTAGGTACCAGGTACCATGTTTTTCATCTTTATATGCAGGCATAGAAAACATCTCCTTTAATCATTTGTAATTGGTTTAATATAATTAATTTATCTATTATCATAAGAAAATTGTTATTTATATTTTTTTATTAGTTGCTGAAGCATAAATGTTATATATGAGTTGAAACTATTACGTAAATTTTCGAATTCATAAGTAGGAACTTCAAATACTTTATTATTATATTTTAGTATATAATACGAGTTTGTGATATTTTCATTTGAGCATGACGGACTTTCATAATAGCAACCAATTTGTTTTAATTGTTCTCTAAACAACCTCGATTCAGGATCTTCATTTTGAATGGCTAAATATTCATCAAACATTTCTTTAAGTTCTTCATCTAATTGAGCCTCATCATAACCTAGTAAATAAAATATAGTAGTATCTAGTGCTATTGCAATTTCTTCCAATATACTTTTTGGCACTTCAACATCTCCACTTTCATATTTTTGTACAGAGCTTAATGATTTATTTAATATATTTGCAAGTTGATTTTGAGTAATTTTTTTATTTTTTCTTTTTTTCTTTATACGATCACCTATTGTTTCTTTGTTCATAGCTTACACCCCTTTTAAAATAATATACCATTTTGCGTAATATATATCAATAAATTTAAAAAAAGTATTTAAAAATGTAATGAAGTTGTGTATAATTAAGTATAAGTTAAAATATGTAAAATAATATGAGGTGATAATATGAAAATTGATAACAAAAAACTTGATATCGCCATGGCATATTCCTGTTTAAGTGTTAATGAGCTTTCAAGAAAGTCGGGTGTTAATATTGTTACATTGACGAGAGTACGAAAGGGAACACAAGACATAATGCCCAAAACAGTTGGAAAGATAGCAAAAGCATTGGAAACTTCAGTAGAAGAAATTATTCAGGATTAAATGAAAATTAGTGAATTTACAATTAGAGATATAGGGGGATATAGGATATGAGTTATTTAACAGTTACAGATGTTAGAAAGATATTAGGAATAAGTACTTCAAAGGCATATTCAATAATTAGACAACTAAATAATGATTTGAAGTCTAAAGGATATATTGTTATTTCTGGAAGAGTACCAAAAAAATATTTTATGGAAAAGTACTATTGCGAAGTAGATGAATTAAAACAAGAATTAACAACTATGTGATTAGGTTGTTGTGTCAAATCCGACATAGAAGATAAAAATAAAAAGCTATGGTATGTAAATAATAAATTATATTGGTTGGAAGGTATTAAGGATATGTTAATTATAAATATATATGATAAGACCTAGATATATATAAGTATTATACCTTTAATAATAGATGCACCAATAGTTAAAGAGATGTAAAAATAGGGGGGATTAATATATGTATCGGGGGGGCTTTTATGGCTTTAGATGCTATTGAAACATATACTAATGGATTAAAAAAGTGTATAGACCATGTAACCAATATGACGCTGGAGGATGAGATATTTATTAGTGGTTTCAGTTCATTTAAGTATTTTCCACCTCAAAAAGGCGATTATAAAGGTTGCAGTTATCAAATGAACATAAAGAGTGCTGGAATTTATATTAAGTATTATCCTACATATAATCATGGAGAGTTAAGATTGGGGTTAAATATTTCTAAGATTATGGGGGGGATAAATGTATGCTCTATATATTGTTTAAATGTGCAAGAACTGTTTGAAAAAATATCATTCTTAGTATGGCCATTATTAAACTTATCAAAGGCCCCACATCTAAGATATTGGCTTGTATCTAAAATTGAATATAATTTAGATATTATTGATAGCAAAGAGAAAATTGAGGCTATTTATTCTGTATTAAAAAAAACTTCTTCAACATCAACATACGAGCAATGTAAAAGATATGATACTGGTGGGAAAACTATATATTATATTCCCAAAAGAGCTAAATTTGAATCTAGTGATGTTGTAATTAAAGTTTATTATAAATTAAATCAACTTAAAGAATGTGAAGGCAAATTCAACATATTTGATTTGTATAATAGTAGTATAGTTAATTTAGATGAAACTCAGAATATATTGAGAATTGAAGTAACTAAGTATAGAGGGGCTATATATAAGGATTTTAAACCAATGATAATTGAAGAGGGTTTTTTAATGTCCCCTAAATTTAATTATGAGGAATTTGAATTATTTGAAGAGGAGAGTGTTACTGAACAAGAGAACGTTGGAACAGTTGAGCAGGCATTTAACTTTAATTATCAAATTAACTGTATTAATGAAGTGTTAAGAGGGTTAAATTTAAATAAAAGAATAACAACGGCAAAGGGACTAAGGTCTTTAATAAGAAGCAATAGAGATTTAAGTAGGAGTAAAATGAAAGAATATTGGAATGTAGTTCGACACAAGAATACTAATAGCCATAAAAAGAAACCTTCTCAAAAGGTTAAGTCAGATTGTATTAAATTCATATTGGGTTATGGATATAATTGTTTATATGCTGATTTTGATGTTGAGTCTATACGGATAGAGGATATAATGAATAATTTGCCAGAACTACAAAAAGAAGAAATACGCCTATATAAAGATAGTAATATATACAAAGATATGTTATTTTATAAATCAACGCAACAAAGAAGGAAGATAGTATGCTTTTAATTAATATAGGTTACTAATTCATAATAAGATAAGCCAACAGAGTAAATTAAATCTCATATGATTAAGTATTTCAGAGTTTAGATGAATTTGAAAGTAGAAAATTGCGAGGTATATACATGATTCATTTTTAATATATTTTATTAAAGAGAGTGAATTATCTATTAGGTGTGAAGTATTATTTCACATAATATTAGAAATGGAGTGAATATAATGAGTAATGCAAATTTATTTAAACAGTTTTTAGATGGTAAGGAAATATATGCTGAAGTGCGTGAAAACGGTGAAGAAGCATATTTTGAATTTCAACAAAAGTTAAAGTCAGGATCATCAGGAAGAGTCGTAGTTAATATTAGTGGAGATACTTTGGTTAGCATTTATGCATTAGATTATGTATCATTAGCAAATACAGCACGAAGAGATTACATGTATAAGTTATTTAATGAATTAAATTACAGATATACTTATTATAAGTTTTTTTTAGATAATGATAACAATATTTTTTTATCTGCATATATTCCAATTGAAAATAACTTTAGTCCTACTCTTGTTATGAATTTACTAATTGGGCTAATTGATGTCATGGAGAAAGAGTACGCTAATATCATGAAAACAATGTGGGCATAAGTATTACCTTGCACCATTTGACTGTCTAAGTAGGGGTGGGGCATGAAACTAAGAAATTAACTTTAACATGTGAAGCCTAGTGCTGGGGGGAATTTATACTGTTTTTAGTTTATATAGTACCTAAATCAATTAATATTTATTTAAGAAATGTATATATTTATAAAGCCAGTTACAATATCTGATAAAAGTGGTATATATATCAAGTTGATTATAACAATCTAAATATAGTTTTATTGCATATTTTGTTACACTCTGTTTTTAAAATATCACAAAAAACCAACTTAAAGTACGAGCAGTGGAAAGTATAATAAAGTAACTGATTTTATAACCACATAGGTCGTACATGGATTTTGTGGTGATGTAAGGTAAAAGTATAATATCTATATAAAACAAAATTTACGATTAAATCAACTATGGTTATGGTAAAATATACCCATGAGGTGAGAGGTATGAAAATAAGTGTTAGTTTTAAAGAAACAGAGGAAGAGAAAGAGTTATTAGAATATCTCAAAAAAAAAGGAAAAATAATAGGAATATCAAGTTACATTAAACAAATTGTATATGAAGAAATGTTAAAGGAAAAGGCTGCTAAAAAGTAGCCTTATTTTTGTCCTATTATATGGTATATTTTTGCTCATAAATCAATAGAATGTGGTATAAGTGTGGAAAAAGGAGGAAATTTAATAGTGATTATAAAGACAAGTCTAATTTATAATTTAATGTCTAGTTTAGATATTGTTATATTCAATTTTTTTTATAATCAATTTAAAATACTAGGTGGCATGGTTGGCTATGGAGTGAAAGAAGGTGCCATTCTTTACTTATTAATACTAGGAAGTATAGCAAGTGTACATGTAAATAGGAGGTGATAATATATGGTAACTGAAATGTTAATGATATCAGGAGTTAGTGTTGTATATTGGAATTGGGATAAAATAAAAATATATAATAGATGGAGGCAGATTACACAATCTAAAAGTCAATTTATAAATAGGCTAGGTGACACTCTTAGAATACTAAAAATATATAGGAAGGAATATGGATATGCAATTACGGTAAAATTACCACATGGATATACAATTGAGGATTTTGGAAATGACTTGAATATTTTTAAAGAAGGGTTGAATTTTCAAAGTATACATTTAAAAAACAAAAATTATGTTGTTTATATGTATTGCATATCCTTATATAAGTTTAAAGAGTATCAGACAATAGAGTTGCCACCAAATAAGCTGCTAATAGCAGATGGAATCATAAAGCCTATTATAACTAATATGAATAGCTATCCACATATGCTTATTGGTGGAGATACTGGAACAGGAAAAAGTAGGATATTGCTTTTGATATTAACTAACTTAATTAAGTATTGTAGCAATGTAGAATTATATATGTTGCAAGTAAGAAAGAATGATTTAGGAGTATTTCAAAACTGCAGTCAAGTAAAGGTAAATTCAAAAAGCTTAGAAGAAGTTTTAGAAACGCTAGAAACTATTGATAAGGAATGCAAAAGGCGTGAAAATTTAATAGATAATACAAAAGGATTTTATAATATAGAAGATTATAATAAATTTAATACAAGTAAACTGAAATATATTTATGTAGTTATAGAAGAGTTTTCATTTTTAAATATATCCAAGGGAGACTGCAAAGAAGAAAAACAAATAAAAGCTAGATGTTTAAAATATATAAAAATGATTGTAAATGTAGGGAGATCCAGTGGTGTATTTTTGATTACTGCATTACAGAAACCAACTAATGATAGTATACCTAGCGATATAAAAGCTGAACTATGTACTAGAGTAAGTCTTAAGATAGCAGATGATTCAGCAGCTAAGGTGATATTAGGGAATGGGCATGCTACTAAATTAGGCAATAGGGAATTGATTTGCCGAACAGTAGAAGAAGAAAAAGGATACTCCTATACGATAAATCACAATATAGTTATGGATAATATAAGGAATAGAATTGTAAAAAAGAAAAAAAAAGCTCCACCTAAAAAAGAAGAACCAAACATCAATGATATATTGGAGGCTCTTAATGAAATTGACTGATAGAGATATAAAAATAATTAAGTTTATTGAAGTTTACAAAGGGGCAACTATAGAACAAATACAAAAACTTTTTTTCCTTCTTATGATATGGCAAGGAAGAGATTACAAAAATTAAGAAATTACAAATGCCTAAAATGTGCGCTTCACCCTATATTAAATAAAAAAGTGTATTACCTTAAGAAATTACCAAGTTATCATGTATTGGTGGTTAATGAAGTGCAAATATTGTTAAAGGAAAAAATAGTTGATTTTAAAAGAGAATTTAGAATAGGTAAATTTAAGGTTGATGGATTATTGGTAACTAAGGATAAAAGAGTAGTGGTAATTGAAGTTGATATATTTAACAGAACAAGTAAGGAAAAGATTTCAAAAGTAAAAGCCTCTCTGAAATCAAAGTTAGGGGTTGATGTTAATGTTGTGGTTGTTTCCAAGGTTAAGAGGAAGGAGAAGGGTGAATGGATAGAGGTAGGATTAGAGGAAATAGATAAAATAGGAGATGTAATATAAAATAAATATATTTTATAAGAATTGATAAAGAGGCGGACGTTGATAATAACTAGGTGTACAAAGGAGATTAAGTATACTATAGAAGTGATAGCGAAAAAGATATAAATAAGTATACATGAGGAAAGAAGTTATGAGTAACATATAGATATTTTATTAATATAAATAGAGTATTTCTTGTAGATAAAAAATAATGTAACTATTAAAATTTTATTATAAACATATACTTGTAAGTTAGTATAAATATGGTTAATTGCTTGTGTAACATTAATATATAATAATATAATAAACTTATGTATATATTTTAAGTTATTAAGTTTTGTAGAATAGTAATAGATAATTTAATATAAGAAATGATTTATGATCTGGGTTAATTAGATCAACTTTTTATGAAATATATACAAATCTATTTATGAAACAACCTAGTATTCATAAATAATGTTAGAAGGGATGGGGACTATGGGAAAGAGAGATTTGTCAGAAGAAGATATTAAAGCAAGATATATCACACCAGCAATCGTAGATTCTGGATGGGACTTAAAGAAACAAGTCCGTTTAGAATACGCTTTTACTGCTGGAAGAATAATACTTAGTGGTAATATTACCGCTAGAGGAAAACAAAAAAGGGCTGATTATGTCCTTTTTTATAAAAGTAATTTTCCTTTGGCAGTAATTGAAGCTAAAGATAATAATCATGCTGTAGGTGCAGGATTGCAGCAAGCAATTGGTTATGCAAATGAGTTAGATATTTATTATGTATATGCTTCAAATGGTGATGGCTTTATTGAGCAGAATTTGATAACTGGAGAAGTAAGAGAGCTAAGTCTTCAGGAGTTTCCATCACCTGAAGACTTGTATAGAAGATATATAAAAGATAAAAATTTAAATGAAGTGGAAGAGAAGGCAGCTCTAGAACCTTATTATTATGTGCCTAATTATAAAAAACCTAGATATTATCAGCGTATAGCCGTTAATAGAACTGTGGATACTGTCGCAAAGGGACAAAATCGAGTATTACTTGTGTGTGCCACTGGAACTGGTAAGACTTTCATGGCTTTTCAAATAATATATAGACTTTGGAAGGCAGGTATAAAGAAAAAGATATTATTTTTAGCGGATAGGAATGTATTAGTAGATCAAACTATCTCTGGGGACTTTAAACCCTTTGGTGGCAAAATGACCAAAGTAGAGAAGAAAACTTTAGATAGTTCCTATGAAATTTATTTAGCTCTATATCAACAGCTTTCTGGTGATGATGGTGAGGAAACATATTTACAGTTTAAGCCCAATTTCTTTGATTTAATTGTTATAGATGAGTGCCATAGGGGAAGTGCAAAAGAGGATTCAGCTTGGAGAAAAATCTTAGATTATTTTTCATCAGCCACCCATGTAGGATGTACTGCCACACCTATTGAAACAAAAGAAGCCTCAAGTCAAACTTATTTTGGAGAACCTATTTATGAATATTCACTAAAGCAAGGCATTGAGGATGGCTTTTTAGCACCATATAAAGTAATAAGAATAGGACTTGATAAAGACCTTGAAGGATATAGACCAGAGAGTGGAAAGGTTGATAAACATGGCTATGAAATAGAAGATAGAGAATATAATGTCAAGGATTATGATAGAAGTCTTGTAATTGAGCAGAGAACAAAGGTAATTGCAGCTAAGATTACTGAGTTTTTAAAGAAGACAGACAGGTTTAGCAAAACCATTGTATTTTGCATTGATATTGAACACGCAGAAAGGATGAGGCAGGCTCTTATTAATGAAAACAAGGACTTGTATGCAGAAAATAACAAATACATCATGCGTATTACAGGGGATAATGATGAAGGTAAAGCACAACTTGAATATTTTATAGATGAAGAAAGTACATATCCTGTTATAGCTGTTACAAGCAAGCTCATGACAACAGGTGTTGATGCTAAAATGTGCAAGTTAATTGTACTAGATAATAATATCAATAGTATGACAGAGTTCAAGCAGATTATTGGTAGAGGAACAAGACTTCTTGAGGATTATGGCAAAACCTATTTTACAATAATGGATTTTCGTAATGCTAGTAGATTGTTTGCTGACCCAGAATTTGATGGCAGCCCAGAAGTAGTAATTGAACTAGATGAAAATGACCCAATAATTGAGCCAGATTCTGATGAAGATCATGATACATCTGAAGAAGGTGATAATCCATATGCAGATCAAACAAGGGAAACAGATGGAGAATATCATACTGGTGGTGGTACTGATGGCTTTGATGATGATAAACCTAAGAAATATTACATTGGTGATGTCTGCGTAAAAGTGCTTTCAGAAAGAGTTCAGTATGTTGATAAGAATGGAAAATTAATAACTGAAAGTCTTATTGATTACACAAAGAAAAATATCATAAAACAGTATGCAAGTTTAGATGATTTTCTTAAGAAGTGGACAGAAGCAGAAAAAAAACAAGCAATCATTGATGAGTTAAAAGAAGAAGGAGTTATATTGGAGGCAATAAAAGAGGAAACTGGTAAAACTGATTTGGATGACTTTGATTTAATATGTCACTTAGCTTATGACAAAATGCCACTAACCAAAGCTGAGAGGGCAAACAATGTTAAAAAGAGACATTATTTATACAAGTACTCTGACGTGGCAAAGGAAGTCCTAGAAGCATTGCTTGATAAATATGCAAGTGACGGTATAAAGGAAATTGAAGAAACAAAAGTACTTGAACTTAAGGAGTTTACGAAGCTAGGCAGCCCTATGAAGATAGTCAAAGCTTTTGGTGGAAAAGAAGGGTATCAAAAGGCAGTCCATGAATTAGAAAATGAAATTTACTACGCTTAAAATAATAAAATTAAAATACTAATGAAAGCAGGGAAGAAAAATGGCAATAACAAACTTTGTTAAAAGAATCCAAGATGTTATGAGAAATGATGCAGGGGTAAATGGTGATGCACAAAGGATAGAGCAGATTGTCTGGATTCTATTTTTAAAAATATATGATGCAAAGGAAGAAGTCTGGGAATTCTATGATGATAACTACAAATCAATTATTCCAAAGGGATTAAAGTGGAGAGATTGGGCTGTGGATGAAAAAGATGGGGAAGCACTTACTGGAGATAATCTCCTTGAGTTTGTAAACAATAAATTGTTCCCTACTCTAAAAAATCTTGAAATAGATGAAGAAACATCAATGAATCAAGTCATTGTAAAATATGCATTTGAAGATGCTAATAACTATCAAAAGGATGGAGTACTACTTCGTCAAGTGGTAAATATAATTGATGAAATTGATTTTACAGAATATGAAGAACGTCATGCTTTTGGTACAATTTATGAATCTTTCCTTAAAGATCTTCAAAGTGCAGGAAATGCAGGGGAATTCTATACACCAAGAGCAGTAACAGATTTTATGGTAGAGGTTATAAAGCCTGTTTTAAGTGAAAAGATAGGAGATTTTGCCTGTGGTACTGGTGGATTTTTAGTTTCTGCTTTAAATGCTCTAGACAAACAGGTTGGAAATTCCCTTGAAAATAGAGATATATATAATAATTCTGTTTATGGAGTGGAGAAAAAGGCACTTCCACATATTCTATGTATAACTAATATGCTATTACACGATATTGATAATCCTAATATAATCCATGGAAATACTCTAGAAACGGATTATAAGGAATATAGAAAAATGGAACAGTTCGATGTGGTACTTATGAATCCACCTTATGGGGGAAATGAAAAAGACAGCGTAAAAGTTAATTTTCCAAGTGACCTTAGAAGTTCTGAAACTGCTGATTTATTTATGAATATCATTATGTTTAGATTAAAGAAAAATGGCAGATGTGGTATTATCCTCCCAGATGGATTCCTATTTGGTACAGATAATGCCAAAGTAAATATCAAGAAGAAATTATTTAGTGAGTTCAATTTCCATACAGTTATTAGACTTCCCCATAGTGTATTTGCTCCATATACATCAATTACAACAAATATATTATTTTTTGATAACACACATTCAACAGAAGAAACATGGTTTTATAGATTAGATATGCCAGAGGGTTATAAAAATTTTTCAAAGACAAAACCAATGAAGCTGGAGCATTTTGAACCAGCAATATCTTGGTGGGATAATAGAGAAGAGATCGAAATAGATGGCTTCTCAAAGGCTAAGAAGTATACAGTAAGTGAAATAGAAGCCTTAAACTACAACATTGATTTATGTGGCTTTCCTCATGAAGAAGAAGTGATTTTAGAGCCAATGGAATTAATTCATCAGTATCAAGAAAAAAGAGCCTCCCTTAATGCTGAAATAGATCATGTGCTAAAGCAGATTACTTCAATGCTTGGAGGTAATTAGGATGAATGCACAGGATTTGAAGAACAGTATACTTCAACTAGCTATCCAAGGAAAACTGGTTGAACAGAGACAAGAGGAAGGTACTGCTAAAGAACTGATAGAAGAGATAAAGGCGGAGAAGGAAAGGCTTATAAAAGAAAAGAAGATTAAGAAGGAAAAAACACTGGCAGAAATTACTGAGGATGAAGTGCCTTTTGAGATACCTGGGAGTTGGGAATGGGTGAGGTTTAATGATGCGGTTCTATATTCTACTGACTACGTTGCTAACGGAAGTTTTGCATCTTTGCGAAACAATGTCAAAACATATAAAGAGAAAAATTATGCATTATTAGTTAAAACACAGGACTTTTCGAATGGGTTTTCTTATGATTTGACATATGTAGATGAAACAAGTTATGACTTTCTTAAGAAATCAAGATTATTTGGTGGAGAATTGATGCTAAGTAATATAGGTGCATCCATAGGTAAGGCATTCATTATTCCAATACTAGATATTCCTATGACATTGGCTCCAAATTCAATTATGGTTAAATGTTTAGATAATATAATGACAAACTTTATTAGGTATATAATATTATCGTTTTATGGACAAAAACTATTAAATGAATTTACTTCAGGAACCGCAATGCCTAAATTTAGTAAAACACAACTACGAAACTGCATATTACCAATACCTCCATATGAAGAACAAAAGCGTATCGTAGGAAAGATAGAAGAGTTAATTCCTTACATAGAAAAATACGGTAAAGCCTATTCTAAATTAGAGATATTTAATAAGAAGTTCCCAGAAGATATGCAAAAGTCAATTTTGCAATATGCCATCCAAGGAAAGTTAGTGGAGCAAAGAGAGGAAGATGGTACTGCCGAAGAACTCTATAAGCAGATACAAGAAGAAAAAGAAAAGCTTATAAAGGAAAAGAAGATTAAGAAGGAAAAGCCACTCACTGAAATTACTGAGGATGAGGTAGCTTTTGAGATACCTGGGAGTTGGAAGTGGGTGAGATTTGGCGACGTAATTAATTTATTGTCAGGACAAGACTTTCAGCCAGACCAATATAATGATCAATATAAAGGGATTCCATATATCACAGGAGCAAGTAGCCTATCAGATGAAGGAGTAATTGTAAGTAGGTGGACAGAAACACCTAGATGTCTTGCTAATTCGGGTGATATTCTGTTAGTCTGTAAAGGATCAGGGTATGGTAAAACTGTAACATGCGATATTGAAGAAGCTCATATTGCAAGACAAATTATGGCTATAAAGTACTTTGAATTTATGAATATGTCATATATAAAATGGTTTTTAAAAGCTAATGTTTCTTTAATAAAAGAAAAGGGACAGGGAGTTATTCCAGGTATAGATAGAAAGAGTGTTCAAAATATGCTTTTTCCATTACCACCATTAGCAGAACAAAAACGTATTGTAGCGAAAATAGAAGAAATGTTACCTTATTGTCAACAGTTAGTAAAGTAGCTGAATAGGTTAAGTAAACAATTGAAGTGGTATAGGGTGTTGTAGGTTAAATCTCCAGAGCTTAAAAAAGAAAAGACCACAGCCCCCTTTCGAAAGAATTTTCGCAGAATTAAGCAATGGGTACTCTGAAACGAATAAAATAGACAGCCTTATAGGTAGGAAAACATTGAAATACGGTGCTTTTAGATCTATACGACTGTCTTTTTATTTCATTCAAAAGTTAGTTTCCCATATAAAAAGGCTATATTTTGGAGGGGGGGAAAACCTAAAATATGTAGAATTATTAGCGTACTCTTATGTGTCCTTAGAGTTATATAGTGTAACAAAATAGAAAGGATGGTTACAATTGTGGAACGAAAAATCACTTATCAAATCAAAGGGGAGCAGAGGAGGATACCAATTAATTTTAATATGTATGATTATATTTTGGAATGTTGACCATAATTTTATGTAAGAACAGTATGAAGCCAAGCATAGCATAGTGGCAAAAATAGAATAGCTGTATAAACATGAGCATAATAGTTCAGCCTTTAAGTTTTATTCGTGTGGTCTAAATCTAACATTTTAGATGATAGTAGCTTTTAATCTTTTAAGGAACCTAGGGATGGTGAGTAGTTTGATTTTTAAAAGCATAAATGCTAGTAATATCAATACTTTATTGTTTCACTTGCCGAATCTAAGATAAATAAAATAAATAATAGAAACACAAAAATAAGCATTTATTAATTGAATATAATATTAAAGAGTAGAGTGGAAATAAGGTTTAGACAGGTAATACACTCATCCTTAACGGGTAAAATTGAATAAAATAGCATGAGAAGTAGTTACGATTTGTATATTAGATAAATATATATCGTAACTAATTTTTTTGGCTATATTTTAAGTCGTCCTTGGGTAGTTACGAAACAAAGAACTTAATTTCATAAGGAGGTAACTGTATGAGGGATGAAAATGAGTTCGATGTATTTGGTATAATATGATAAAATGGATATAATTAGAATAATTATTGACTATGAAAGGGTGATTTTCATGGAGCTATTTGATGACAAAAACAGTAATGAAAGAATTGTTGCTTGTTCAAGTTGTTTTTTTGATCAAGGACTAAGGCTAGATGCAGAAAAAGTTGGTGACAGTAGAAATGATTTATGCCCAAATTGTGGTTCAAATGAAGGTAAAAAGTTAACAATAGAGCAGTTGGAGGCATTAGCATATAGTTTCTTTGTTTGGGGATCAGTAGTTAAATGCGATTATGGGGCCTTTCCAGAAATTAAATATAATTCCTGCCAAAAAACTTCAATAGATTTAAATAGAAATTTAGAAAAAGACGTGACGATTTTTGAAAATAAACTTGGAATAGGATTTTTTTATTATGGACCAAGAGCATGGATGTATGGTGAAGTTGAACCATTAAAAGCTCTACTTGATAAAGATAAACGGTGTAATATTATAAAACAGATTTTGAGGGAATATCCAGAAACTATAATAACTTCAAACGATTCACCTTTGTATAGAATAAGAAATGGAAAAGACATTGCATTTAGTCCGGGACAATTTGATAGTCCTCCAGAGCAATCATTGGGAAGTGGACGTTTAGATTCTATTGGAAATCCAGTTCTTTATGCTTCACCAGATTTGGAATTATGTATACATGAAATGCGTGCAAGCACAGAAGATGAATTATACGTAGCAACATTACTTCCGAAATCACAATTGAAACTTTTAAATCTATCTTGTGTTTTGAATGAAAATAAAAATATATCTGAGTTTGAAAGCCTGGATTTGGCTGTAAATATGTTATTCCTTGCAGGAATACATGCTTATAAGATAACACGTGAAATAAGTTTAGCAGTGAGAGAAGCGGGATTTGATGGGATAATATATCCATCTTATTTTAGCTACATTAGAAATGGAGCAATGCCACATCAATCAGTTCTATATGGTATTTCAAATAGACGGATACCCCAATTTCAAGCACATGAGCAATCAATAATGTCTCAAAATATAGCGATATTTGGAAGACCTATACAAGAAGGTAAGGTAATGGTGAAGAGTATTAATAGGTTGATTATAACGAATATTAGGTATAACTATCTACTTGGACCTGTAAAGCCAGATATTGGAGGCGGTTGAATAATAAGAAATTTTCAATAAAATTGTAAAAATTAAATGGAGGAATTTATGAAAGTTTATCATATGGGAAAAAAGAGCTATTAATAGAAGGACAAGTGATTAGACCTAAATTTGAAATGAAAGAGAGTTTGAAAAGTTTGGATGATAATTACAATTTATTAATGCAGAGTGCATTTAAAAGAGAATTATTTAGTTAATAGTCTATGTAAGTGGTTAGGGGGAATATGCATGGTTATACCTAAAGTATTTATATCATATGCTCATGATACAGAACAATTTGCAGATAAGGTATTAGAGTTTTCAAATATCTTAAGAAGTCATAACATAGATGCAAATATTGATCAATATGAGGAGAGTCCGCCAGAAGGATGGCCAAGATGGATGGATAATCAAATTGAGAATTCAGATTATGTACTTATAATATGTACACAGTTGTACTATGATAAGGTAATGAATTTTAAATCTGGAGAAGGAAAAGGTGTAAATTGGGAGTTAAATATTATATATCAACATTTGTATGAATCATGTTGTAACAACACAAAATTTATACCAGTAGTATTTAATGATTATAGTACTACAAAGATATTAAAGCCAATACAAAGCTCAACATATTATTATGTAGATAGGGAAAAAGATTTTAAAAAGTTATGCAATAGGTTAAAAGGTATAAAAAATACTATAAAGCCGCCACTTGGTGAAGTGGAAAAGAATATATTGCAAGCTAGAGAAAGAAAAAATATGTTTGTTACATCAATGATTGATCTAAAGACTTGGGACAAAGCTAAATGGAGTGGTGTGGCATACATGTTTGATCCTAAAAATGAAAATCCACCTTTAATGGCTTTGTTATACAAAGATAAAGAAAGTGCAAGTAAGATATTTGAGGATTGGAAAAAGCTTTGTGGTGAAGATGTATGTAAAGATATAGAAATCTCTATCATTGAAAAAAAGAATATTGGTATTGAAGATGGGTATTTTGTACACATAACTACTAATATGGATGAATGTATAAAAAGAGCAGAAAAACAAGGCTTTTTTATAGATGAAACACTTTTTACAGTGTTTTCTAGATATCAATATATGGATATTGATGTGTTTAGAAATAATTTAGCTATATTCAAGAAACAAGTAGAAGCTAAAAAAGAATTTTTTATAGCTCCAGCTGTATTAAGTGACAACAATAAATCAATTGAAATGGATAATATAGAATTTGGAACACATTTGAAAATAAAGATGGATAGCATAAAATTTATGAATTTTGAAGATGTAACTGAAAATGACATTGAATATTCAGTAGTGAAGATGCCTAATTATAATTTATAATCTAGGTTATATAATATAAGTTAAAAGTTTTAATGGAGATACATTAGATTCATTGCTTCAGAAAGTATTGTTGAATAGAGATCAAAGTGGAATATAGTAAACTAATTTATAGATCAAAAAATATAACACAAAGACAATGAATTGGTGTCAAAATTGTAAACAAATAAATAAAACTTTTAAGGTTAAATTTCTAGCATTAGAATCACATTGATTTAAATGTACAAGCATTTAATTTAAGACTTGTTATACATATGTCATTAAAATGATGCTATAATGCTTTATAGTAATTTATAATATTTTATAGTAATTTATAATATTTTATTGTAAAAAATCGCTATAGGGTGTATATTATATATAAGAAGAGGTAATAATCTATGATAGAACAATTAGCTGAAAAAATGATTCGCAAAAAAGTCAGAGAGGGTCAGTTTGATTTTACTGATCATGCCATAGAAAGAATGTCAGAACGTGAAATTGACATTGATAAAGTGTTAGAGTGTGTAATAAAAGGAAAGACTATAGAATTTCAAACTGATAGAAGAACTAATGATATTAAAGTTTTATTTCAGGAAGCAACAGGTAAAAAGACAGAAGTATATACAGTTGTTGCTGCTTTAGATACGCCTCTAATTATTACTGTGTGCAAGACAAAAGAAGAAGTTTGGGAATGTGTTAATGATGTACTAAGAAGAAGGGAGAGATATTAGGTATGAGTAAGATGTGTTATATTTGTAACAGTGAAATGGAGAAGAAAACCACATCTGTTAATACAGGATGGGGCGCTTATAAATTAACTGTAGATGGAGTTAATGCTTATGTATGCCCAAAATGTGGTGAGGTTATAATAGAAAAAAATGATGCTATTATGCTACAAAAGCTAAGTAAAAGTTTAGTTAATGTTGGAGAAGAACAAAAGCCTGACTTTTTAAATTTAACTGAAGTAGCAGATTTATTAAGAGTTAGCAATCAGACAATATATAATATGATAAGAGATGGTAGACTAAAAGCTCACAAGTTTGGTAGGGAATGGAGATTTATTAGAAAAGATATAGAATCTTTTATGGGCGGAGAAGAAGCATATGATATTGCTGCAAGAGGCAAAAGTGGAGAGTTAAATGAAAAAGATACTGAAATAATATCTAAATATTTATAATTAGTATGAGGTATTTATATGAAAATAATCCTGAGATTTATGCTCAGGATATTCTTTCAGCATTAAATTTAACTCCACCTATAGATATTTTTAAAGTATGCGAATCTTATGATATAAAAGTCAATTACGAAAATATTAATTCTGCCGAAGCCCTTTTGATTGTTTCTCAGGGAAAAAAGAATATAATTATAAATGATAAAAAGATTTTGTATGTACCAAGACAAAGGTTCTCTATAGCTCATGAAGTAGGACATTTTTTTATCCCATGGCATAGTAATATGTGTACATGTTCTAATATTGGAGATTTTAATTCAGATAATATTGAAGAAAATCAAGCTGATATTTTTGCATCAGAACTATTAATACCAACCAATATATTACATGATAAAATTCAGGATAAAGTTATAACTTTGGATTTAATAAAGGAATTAGCTCAGGATTTCAATGTATCATTAGGGGCAATGACAAGAAAGATAATAGCAAACACTGAAGACAGAGTTATGGCGTTAATATATTATGGTAATGGAAGAAAGATAGTTCAAGCAAAGTCAGGTAGCTTTGAATTAAACTTGAAGTCTGGAATTATAAAAGGATCAGCAGCCAAAGAACTTTTACATAATAGATACAGTAATGAAAATGTAAAAAGAATTTTAAGTTGTGATATATGGTTTAAGGAGAATAGTGATGACTTTGAGATAGTAGAGGAATCTTTGTATCAGCCAAAATTCAGTAGGGTATTTACTTTATTAAGAGTTGCAAGACATACTGATTATATTGATGCATATTTTGATATGTGATAAATTTAGTATAAATGATTACTTTGATTCTAAAATGATTCTATTAAATTTTAAATAGTTAAATTGTCATAAATAATACAAGTAAAATAAATAATAAAAATATCTAAAACAAGCATCTACTAATTGAAGATAATATTAAAGAGTAGAGTGGGAATAATTTAAATCTAGATTTTCTTTAAAAATTGCCAAAAATAATTAATTATATATTTATGTATAAAAAGTAGTTATGTTTTATGACATAGCTACTTTTTTATAAAAAATTAAACTTCCAATATATTGAGTTAATGTTTATAAGTAGAAAATAATTAGCTGTTGTGGTAATATTATTCTTGTAAGAAAATTGGTCAGACCAGATTGGTAAATGAGTTTATTATGTAATAGATTTTAATATGAAAGTTTATTTGTATAAACTAGTTTTAAAGGTAAAAGGGGGAGGAAATATGGCAATAATAAAAATACCTTATAATAAGCGATTTTTAGAGGCAAATATTCCTGATAAGAATCTTGAAGCTGTGCTTAAATCCAGAGCACATAATTACAAAACGGAACTTACTGAGAAAGAAATTGTTGAAAAAGCATTAGATAATCCTATTGAAAGTAAAAGTTTGGAAAAATTGGTGCAAGGGAAAAGAAATATTGTTATTATAACAAGTGATCATACGAGACCTGTTCCAAGTAAAATAACTATGCCAATACTTTTGAGAAGAATTAGAGAGGTGAATCCCAATATAGATATAAAGATTCTTATAGCTACTGGATTCCATAGACCTACTACAAGAGAAGAAATGATTAATAAATTTGGAGAGGAAATTGTAAATAATGAACAGATAATTAACCATTACTCACAGAACAAAGATGAACAAGCTTTCATAGGTATTCTTCCATCTGGTGGAGAGTTATGGATAAATAAGCTGGCTGTTAATGCAGAACTTCTAATATCTGAGGGCTTTATAGAACCACATTTTTTTGCAGGTTTTTCTGGGGGAAGAAAAAGCATACTTCCAGGTATTGCAAGTGCAAGCACAATAATGTGGAACCATAATTCGGAATTTATAGGAAATGGGCATGCAAGACCAGGCAGATTAGTCAAGAATCCTATACATGAAGATATGCTGTTTGCAGCTGAAAAAGCTAAATTAGCATTTATATTAAATGTTGTTATTGATAGTGATAAGAAAATTATACATGCGGTTAGTGGAAATAGTAAGTTTGCACATGAAGAAGGGTGCAAATTTGTTTCAGAACTTTCTAGTATTGATAGTGTTAAGGGAGATATAGTAATTAGTTCTAATGGAGGATATCCTCTTGATCAGAATATTTATCAATCAGTTAAAGGAATGACAGCAGCTGAAGCTTGTTGTAAAGAAGGTTCTGTAATAATAATGGTATCAGCATGCAATGATGGACATGGTGGAGAATCTTTTTATAGAAATATGGCGGAGGTTGAAAGTCCAATAGAGGTACTTAATAAAGTCCTCCAAGTTTCTAAGGATAAAACAAAACCAGATCAATGGGAATTTCAAATTTTAGCAAGAATATTGAGTAAAAATAAGGTTATTATGGTAAGTGATATGTGTGATCCTAAAATAATTGAGAATATGCATATGGAGTGTGCATATTCTATTGAAGAAGCTTTAAAGAGAGCATATGCTCTAAAAGGTGAAGATGCAAAAGTTGTAATTATACCTGATGGAGTTTCTGTAGTAGTAAAAAATTAGTTTGAGATATATTATAAATTTTAGAAAATATTGAACAGGTTTTTAAGATTATATAGGAAAAAGAATATAGCATAAATTAGAAGCATAGAAGGTTAGAAATTCTATGCTTTTAATTTATGCTTAAAAACAATTTTTTTGATTCAAATGACAGTTAATAATATAAAAATAATCACTAATTCAACAAAATTTAGCACCATAATTTTTATTGGTTTAAAGAGAAATACATTTTTGATATAAATAGTAATATAATGGGAATAAATGTTTACAATTGGCAAAAAAACAACTAAAATATTAATTGAATAAACTTATATTAATGTAAAAAACTTGAATTAAAGTAAAATGGATGAATGGAGGTGGAAAAACACAAAAGATAAAAAATAAAAAATAATATATGAGGGGGGAATATAGTGAAAAGTAAGTTAGTTAAAAAGAGTAAAAAAATTTTGCTTCTTATAATTTTTTTGCTAGCATTAACTTCTGTGCTCACAATTAAATCTGAAAATGTTTATGCATATTCAGGATCTGGGACTGGAACAACAAACGATCCTTATGTTATAAACTCAAGAGCTGAACTTCTAGAAATAAGTAACAATTTAACTGCAAATTATAGATTAGATTGTGATATTGATTTAGGAAGTAGTGAGTGGACACCACTTGGAACCAGTTCAGCAAAATTTAGTGGAGTGCTAGATGGAAAAGGCCACACAATAAAAAATCTTTATGTTAACAAACTAGATTTAGGGCAAAATGGATTGTTTGCATATTTAAATTCAGCAATAATAAAGAATTTAAATTTAAGAAGTGTAAACATTATAGGAGGAAATGATACTGGAGCTTTGGCAGCCAATGTTATAGGAACTAGTATCATTGATAACTGTTCAGCAGATGGGAAAATTATAGCGGATGGGACCACTGGCGGATTAGTGGGAACAGCTAGTGGGCTTAATATAAGTAATTCATACTCTTCTGTAAGTATTACAGGAAAAGGAAATTATGTAGGAGGTCTTATAGGAGCTCTTACAGGAAATATAACTTCATCCTATGCAATAGCAGATGTAGTATCTAAAAGTGGAATATATACAGGAGGACTTGTAGGAGCAATAACAGGAAATATAACACAATGTTATACAACCAATAATATTATTTCTGCAGGTGACAGTACAGGGGGAATTTCTGGATGGATTAATGGAAATGTTCAACAGTCATATGCAACAGGTAGTGTAACTTCATCAGGAAATGGTGATGGAGGAATTATAGGAAGTCTTTATGCTGGAACAATACAAAACAGTTTTAATTTAGCTTCTGTTAGTGGAGTATCTGGTGTAGGAGGAATACAAGGAAATGGTGTGGGAAGTATACAGTATTGTTATTCTTCTGGTAAGATAACAGGCTTAGGAGCAATAGGTGGTCTTACAGGAGTAAACGTGCCAATAATCAGCAGTTACTATGATGGAAATGCATCAGGTTATATCCCTCAAAATGCATACGACACAAGTAGGTCAACAACATCAATGAAAATGCAAAATACATTTGTAGATTGGGAATTCTTAAATACTTGGGCAATAGATGATGGAAAGTCATACCCTTATTTAAAAAATGTGAAAAAGCCATCTGGAGTATCGCAAGGACTTCCTTCTGGTGAAATGACAAGTGGAAGTGGAACAAAGACAGATCCATATATAATAAGTACAGCCCAGCAACTCCAGAATATCAACTATAATTTATGTGCTTATTATAAGCTTCAAAATGATATAGACTTAAGAGGAATAAAATGGACACCAATAGGAAATAATAATGTACCATTTACAGGAACATTAGATGGAAATGGACATGCAATAAAAAATCTATCTATGAATAGGCTTGGATTAGATTTGAATGGATTATTTGGAAGTATAAGCAGTGCAACAATAAGAAATTTAAATTTAAACAATGTAAATATAATAGGCGGAAAACATATAGGAGCAATAGCAGGAAATGTAACAGGAACAAGTATAATCGACAATTGTTCAGCTGATGGAGTAATAAACACAAGTATAAATGGTGTAGCAGAATCTTATATAGGGGGGCTAGTAGGACAAGCTAATACCCTTAATATAAGTAATTCAAATTCATCAATATCAATAACAGGTTCAGGAAATAGAATAGGAGGACTTGTTGGAGAAATTACAGGAAATGTAACAAACTCTTATGCAACAGGAAATGTAACATCTAAAAGTGGGGATTACACAGGAGGAATTGCAGGAGTCCTAGGTGGAAATATAACAGGAAGTTATTCAACTAATACTATAAGTTCAAAAGGAAATACTGTAGGAGGAGTAACTGGGTGGTTTAAAGGAACTATGGACCAATGTTATTCAGCAGGAAGTGTAACAACAGTAGCCAATAATGCTGGAGGCCTTTCAGGATATGTGGATTCAGGAACAATACAAAATAGCTTCAATTTAGCACCTGTTATTGGAGCCGCATATGTTGGGGGAATACAGGGAACTGGTGCAGCAAGTGTAGTAAGTTGTTATTCTGTAGGAAAAATATCAGGAAGTTCATATTTAGGAGGATTAACAGGTATTAATACATCAATAACTAACAGTTATTATGATGGTATAACAAGTGGATACGTTCCTCAAAATGCTTATGATGTAAGTAGAATAACATCAGCTATGAAGCATCAAAGTAATTTCGTAAATTGGGAGTTCATAAATGCATGGACAATAGACGAAGGAAGTTCTTATCCATATTTAAAAAATGTTAAAAAGCCTAATGGATTAAATAATGGAGAGGTTCTTAATGGAAATGGAACACCAGATAATCCATATATAATAAGTACAGCTCAGCAGCTTCAAAATATAAAGTACCAATTGGGAGCAAGTTATAGGCTAGGTAATGATATTGACTTATCAGGAGTTAAGTGGACTGCTCTAGGGAATAATACTAGTTTTCAATTTACTGGAACGCTAGATGGAGCAGGATATTTAATAAAAAATCTTTCCATGAACAGACTTGGAACGGATTTTACAGGATTATTCAATTATATAAATGGAGCAACAATAAAGAATCTTAAACTTGATAGTGTAAATCTAATAGGAGGAAATTATACAGGGGCTCTGGCAGCATATAGTACAGGCAGTACAATAGATAATTGCTCAGTAAGTGGAACGATTAATGGATATGTTTATACAGGAGGATTAATAGGACAAGGAGTTAGTGGAACTAATATAACTAATTCTTCTTCAAGTGCAAAGGTGAATGGATCAAACCAAGGATCATCATCAGGAAATAGACTTGGAGGTTTAGTAGGTGATCTTAATGGAAGTATAACAAATTCAAATGTTACTGGTGATGTGGTTTCTACAAGTGGAAACTATGTAGGAGGCTTTGTAGGAGTCTTAACAGGAAGTATAACAAAAAGTTATGTTTCTAACAATGTAACATCACAAGAAAGTTATGTAGGGGGGGGAGTTGGTTGGCTTTATGGAAATATAAATCAATCATACACAGTTGGAAGTGTAACAGGATTAGATGATGTAGGAGGACTAGTAGGATATTCCTATATGGCACCTAATGTTAATCCACCAAACTTAATTAGTGATAGTTATAATTTAAAATTTATTCAAGGAAGAAGTAATGTAGGAGGAATACAAGGATACGATCAAGGTATAACGGATTGGGTAGGAACTGGATATAGAGGAAATAACTATTATACTTGGTATGGAAAAGCAACAATAAAGAATTGCTATTCAGCAGGGAAGGTAATGGCACAAGGGGCTTCTGGAGGTATATCTGGAACAGATACAATAATAAATAGCTGCTATTATGATGCAGTATCAAGTCAGTATTCACCACAGGATTCACTAGATGTAGCTAGACTTACTACAGCAATGAAACAGCAAAGTAACTTTACAGGTTGGGATTTTATAAATACTTGGGCAATAGATGAGTTGACATCCTATCCATATCTTAAATCTGTGCAGAAACCAGCTGGTGTTACAGAGGGGCTTCCAACAGAGGAAGTAGCAGGAGGTAAAGGAACAGCTGATGACCCTTATATGGTAAGTACAGCAGAACAACTTGAAAATATGACAAATGATCTTAGAGGATATTATAAACTTGCAAAGGACATAGATTTAAATGGAGTAAATTGGACACCAATTGGAATTAACAATATTGTACCTTTTACTGGGGTATTTGATGGAAATGGTTATTCAATAAAGAATCTTTCTATGAACAAACTAGGTGATAGTAACCCAGTTGGTCTCTTTAGCTATTTAAATGGAGCAACTATAAAAAATTTAAAAATGGACAATGTTAATATTCTAGGTGGAAATAACACAGGGGCATTAGCAGGAAGTGTTGCAGGAGTAAGTACAATAGACAATTGCTCAGTAACGGGAACAATTACTGCTTATGGAAATACTGGAGGATTAGTTGGAGCAGGAAATAAACTTAACATAAGCAATTCAAATTCCTCAGTAACAATAAATATAGTAAATGGGGATGGAATTAATGGTGATAATGTAGGTGATTTAGTAGGAAATCTTACAGGAAACATTACTAACAGTTATGCAGTAGGAGATGTAGTATCTAAAACTGGAAACAATACAGGTGGGCTTGTAGGTGCTATTTCAGGAAACATTACAAAATGTTACACAACTAATAATGTTAATGCAAATGGAAATAATACAGGTGGTATTGTAGGAAATGCAAATACTGGTACAGTTGATCAAAGTTATGCAACTGGTAGTGTGACAACAACTGGAAGTTATGTAGGAGGTATTGCAGGAATAACTACATCAATGACAATACAAAACAATTTCAATATGGCAGTAGTAACAGGAGTATCAAATGTTGGAGGAATTCAAGGTTCTGGTAATCTAACTATGAAATATTGTTATTCAACTGGAAAAGTGATTGGAACAGGAGCGAATATAGGCGGATTAACAGGTAACACTACATCAGTAACAGTAAATAGTAGTTATTATGATGCAATATCAAGTGGATATATTCCGCAAACTTCATTAGATGTAAGTAGAATAACTTCATCAATGAAACAAAAGACTAATTTTCTAAACTGGGAATTTATCAATACTTGGGGAATAGATGAAGGAAAGTCATATCCTTATCTAAAGAATATGCCAAAGCCAGATGAAGTATCTAATGGACTTCCAACAGGCGAGGTTAAAGGAGGAAAAGGAACAGTAGAAGATCCATATATTATAACTACAGTTCAGCAGCTTGAAAATATACAGTGTGATTTAGGAGCAAATTACAAGCTTGGGAATAACATTGATCTTAAAGGAATAAACTGGACACCAATAGGAACTAATAGCAATGTACAGTTTACAGGAACCTTTGATGGAAATGGATATACTATAGAAAATCTCACAACTAACAGACTTGGAAATGATGTAACTGGATTATTTGGTTATGTAAATGGTGGAGATATAAAAAATGTAAAGCTAACAGGTGTAAATATTATAGGTAGAAACTATACAGGAGCATTAGCAGGAAATGTAACAGGAACAAGCATAATAGATAACTGCTCGTCTGATGGAACAATTATTGCATATGGAAATACTGGAGGCTTAGTTGGACTAGGAAATGGATTAACTATAAGCAATTCAAATTCTTCAGTAAAAATAACAATAGTAGATGGAATTGGTTTAAAAGGTGAAGTAGTAAGTGGTGATAATGTTGGTGATTTAATAGGAAATCTTACAGGAAATGTTATCAATAGTTATGCAACAGGTGATGTAATATCTAAGGCTGGAAATAATACAGGAGGACTTGTAGGATATATAGTTGGAAATATTACAAAATGTTATACAACAAACAATGTTAATTCAAATGGAAATAATGTAGGAGGACTTGCAGGGTGTATTCAAGGAACAATAGATCAATCTTATGCAACTGGAAGTGTTACAACAATAGGAAGTTATGCAGGAGGACTTGCAGGGGTTACTAACAGTACAACAAATGTAATACAAAATAGCTTTAATACTGTTTCAGTTTGTGGGAGCTCTTATGTAGGTGGAATACAGGGGAATGGTACTACAGCTATAAAATATTGCTATTCAGCAGGAAAAATATTATCTAGTGGAACTTATATAGGTGGAATAACTGGAAATGGTGGAACTTTAACTAGTAGTTATTATGATGGAATGGCAAGTGGATTTGCACCACAAAATGCTAATGACATAAGTAGACTTACTGCAGAGATGGAGTGCCAAGGAAATTTTAAGAATTGGGAGTTTGTAAATACTTGGGGGATAGATGAGGGCAAATCCTATCCCTATCTTAAAAGTATAACTAAACCAGATTCTGTTACAGTAGTTTCTAAGTACAATCCCATTGGAAAAGGAACACAGGACAATCCTTATATTATAACTAATGTAGATGAATTAGTTAATATAAAATATGATTTAGCAGCATACTACAAACTTGGACGTGATATCGACCTTAGTGGAATAAGCTGGACACCAATAGGTAATAGCAACGCACAATTTACAGGAACTTTTGATGGAGATGGATATTCAATAAAAAATCTTTCAATGGATAACTCAGGAGTTAATGTAAATGGTCTCTTTGGATATATTAAAGGTGCAACAATAAAAAATGTTGTTATGAAAGATACCAATATATTAGGTGGAGATTATGTAGGAGCTTTAGTGGCAAATGTAGCAGGAACTAGTACAATTGATGGATGTTTAGCTATAGATGGAACTGTTTCTGGAGGAAGCTATGTAGGAGGTCTAGTAGGTTGTGGAGCTGCATTAAACATAAGTAATTCATCCTCAACAGTAACAGTAATAGGAAAAAGTGATAATATAGGAGGACTTGTTGGAAACCTTGCAGGAAATATAACTAACTGTTACACAATTGGAGATGTGACTTCAGATGGAAATAATGTAGGAGGAATAGCAGGAAATATAGCAGGAGGTATAACAGGTTCATATGCTAATGGAAATGTAACTTCAAATACAGCTAATAATGTAGGGGGACTTGCAGGAGCATTACAAGGACCAATTGTACAATCTTACTCTACAGGAACTATTTCAGGAGTAAATAATGTTGGAGGATTAGTTGGAAGTTCAACTTCAAGTACAGTACAGGATAGCTTTAATATAGGAAATGTAATTGGGACAAATCTTATAGGAGGAATACAAGGAACTGGAAATGCCAAAATAACAAACTGTTATTCAGCTGGAAAGGTAACAGGAACAGGGGCAAATATAGGAGGAATCACATCATCGACAGCCTCCATAATAACTAAGTGTTACTTTGACAGTACAGCATCAGGGATAAAGGCACCAGCAGATCAAGCAAAGGCTACAAGTGATCTACAAAATAAGGTAACTTATTCAGGATGGGACTTTACATTTACTTGGGGCATGGATAAGGCATATCCATATCTTAGAAAACTATCCATACCATTATTCCCTAATTCAGGTGATCAAACAAGATCCGTAGATGGATTTAAAGTTACAAAGGTAACAGGTACAAGTATAAGAGTACAGTGGAATCCAATACGAGGGGTAGATGGCTATGACATAGAAGTAGATGGAAAAGTAATAGATAATGGCACAGACATAAGTTACACAGCAAGAAACTTAACTCCAGGAACAAGTCATACATTTAGAGTTAGATTAAGGACAAAAGATGGAGTAGGAGCTTGGACGGATTTAATTACAGAAACCACTCCTAATGATTTAAAAGGAGTATCAGCAGTAGTAACTAGTACATCAATAAAATTACTATGGAACGCAGTAGATGGAGCAACAGGCTATGATGTAGAGATGGATGGAAATATAATAGACAATGAAAATAATATGAGCTATGAAATTGGTGGATTAACTCCAGGAACAACTCATAACTTTAGGGTAAGAGTGAAAACACCAGATGGGATTGGAGAATGGAGTGACCTTGGAACAAAAACTACTCCAGGAGAAGTAAGAAATATAACTTCAAGTATAACAGGGACAACTGTAGACATTTCATGGGCAGCAGTAAGTGGAGCAATAGGTTATGAAGTTGAAGTGGATGGAAAGATAGTTGAAAATGGAACTAGTACTAGCTATGAAGCAAAGAATTTGATTTCAGGAACATCCCATAACTTTAGAGTAAGAGCAATTACAGCTGATGGAATAGGAGATTGGAGTGCAACAGTTACAAGGACAACTTTAGATACAATTGAGATTAAAGATATCACAGCGTTAGTAGCCGGAAATTCAATACAACTAAACTGGAATGCTATTTTAGGAGCAACAGGTTATGATGTGGAGATAGACGGAAAGATAATAGACAATGGAAATAATACAAGCTATGTAGCAAAAAATTTACAGCAAGGAACACTTCATACTTATAGAATAAGACCAAAGACATCAGACACAATAGGAAACTTCAGCAATAAAGTAAGTAAGACAACATTGGCAGTATTGACATCAAACAATGTAAATGTTGTGGTTTCAGACGGAGCAATAAAATTAAGCTGGAATGCTATTTTAGGAGCAACAGGTTATGATGTAGAAGTAGATGGAACAATAATAAATAATGGAAATAGCACAGTGTATACAGGAGAAAAATTAGAAAATGGTTCAACACACACTTACAGAATACGAGCAAAGTCTTTAGATACAATAGGACAATTTAGTGATCCAATAACAAAGACTATTTTATGCAAAATATCGTCAAGTGATGTAACATCAGTAGTTTCAAGTGGTGCGATAAACTTGAGTTGGAATGCTATTGCAGGAGCAACAGGGTACGATGTAGAGATAAATGGTAAAGTAATAGACAGTGAAAGTGGTACAAGTTATCAATTATTGAATATAACTGCTGGAACTTCTTATAAGTTTAGAATAAGAGCAAAATCAGCAAGTGGTGCTGCAGATTGGAGCGAATTAATTACTAAAACTGCTTTAGATGTAATATCTAGTGATAGTATAAAAGCAGTGGCTACAGGTACATCAGTTAATTTAAGCTGGAATGCTGTTTTAGGAGCAGCAGGTTATGATATAGATGTTGATGGAACTGTAATAGACAATGGAAACAGTACAACTTATGATGCAGTAGGATTAGAGACAGGAGTAACTCATGTATATAGAGTAAGAGCAAAAAATGCAGATACAATAGGACAATGGAGTAATGTAGTTACAAAGACAACTTTAGATACTATCAAAAATGTAAGTGCAATAGTTACAGATACATCAGTAAAATTAAGTTGGGAAGCTATAAGTGGAGCAACAGATTATGATGTAGAAGTAGATGGAACAGTAATAGATAATGGAAATGGCGCAGAATATAAAGCTGATAACCTAAAGGCAGGATCAATTCACACTTATAGAATAAGACCAAAAACTGATAAAGGTTTAGGAGATTTCGGTAATGTAATAACTAAAGTAATTTTAAGCACAATTTCTAAGGATGATATAAAAGTTGATGTTACAGATACAGCTATAAAAATAAACTGGGCACCAGTAAATGGAGCAACAGGTTACGACATAGAGGTTAATGGAAGTGTTATAGATAACGGAAACAATACTAACTATAACATTGAAAATTTAGTACCAGGTTCAGTTTATAAGTTCAGAATAAGAGCAAAAGCAGGTAGCGGAGTAGGAGAGTTTAGTGACTTAATAACAAAAACTGTCTTATCAACAATATCAGTAAATGATGTAACAGCATCAGCTACAGACACATCAGTAAAATTAAGTTGGAATGCAGTAGATGGAGCAACAGGATATGATGTAGAGGTAGATGGAACAGTAATAGATAATGTAAATAGCACTGTATACGAGGCTGATGGATTACAGACAGGTGTAACACATATCTATAGAATAAGACCAAAGACAGAAGATACAGTAGGAAACTTTAGTGATAAAATAACAGAAACAACCTTAGCAGTAATATCACCAAGTGATATTACAACATCAATAACAGATACATCAATAAAATTAAACTGGAATGCTATAAATGCAGCAACAGGATATGATATTGAAGTAGATGGAAATGTGGTGGACAATGGAAATAATACAGAGTATGAATTGACAGGATTAACAATTGGAGAGACTCATATATTTAGAATAAGAGCAAAGATAGCTAGTGGAGTTGGAGATTGGAGCACAAGTATCAATAGAACAAACTTAGCTATAATAGCCACTGATAATGTAGTAGCAGTTGCTACAGGTACATCGGTTAAATTAAGTTGGGGAGCTGTAACAGGAGCAATAGGCTATGATGTAGAAGTTGATGGAAAGGTAATAGACAATGGAAGTAGTACAGTATATATAGCAACAGGACTTGATGTAGGGGTAACACATACCTACAGAATAAGACCAAAAACAGCAGATACAATAGGAAACTTCAGTAATCCAATAATAAAGACAACATTATCAGGAATAGATTCAAGCACTGTAGCATCACAAGTAACAGGCACATCAATAAAACTTGAATGGGGAGAAGTAGATGGAGCAACAGGTTATGATGTGGAGGTAGATGGAAAAATAATAGATAATGGTAAGAGTACAGTATATGAAGCTGATGGATTAGTTGCAGGAATAACACATACCTATAGAATAAGACCAAAGACAACTTCTGGTATAGGAGATTTTTGTGAACCAATATTAAAAACAACATTAGATACACTAAAGGAAAAGGATGTAGCATCAGTAGTAACAGATACATCAGTAAAATTGAGCTGGAATGCAATAGAAGGAGCAACAGGATATGATATTGAAGTAGATGGAGTAGTAATAGATAATGGAAACAGCACAGTATATGAAGCAAACTCATTACAAACAGGAGTAACTCATCACTATAGAATAAGAGGAAAGACAGCTGCAGGTGTAGGAGAATGGAGTGAAACTGTAACAAAAACAACTTTAGCAGTAGTAGCTGCCAGCAATATATCTGCTACAGCAACAGGAACAACAATAAACTTAAGTTGGGGAGCAGTAAATGGAGCAGCAGGTTACGATGTAGAAGTGGATGGTGTAATTGTAGATGCAGGGGCTAATACAAGCTATAAAGTAACAGGACTAACACCTGGGATAAATCATGAATTTAGAATAAGAGCAAAAACAGGACAAGGAACAGGAGAATGGAGTGTACCAATAAATAAAGCTACCATATCAGTAATATCAGTAAATGATGTCACTGTAGATATTACTTCATCATCAATAAAACTTAGCTGGGCAGCAGTAGATGGAGCATTAGGTTATGATGTAGAAGTAGATGGTAATATAGTAGATAATAGCTCTAGTACTTCATACGAAATTACAAACCTAGAAGAGGGGATAACACATACATTTAGAATAAGGGCAAAAATAGCAGATGGTGTAGGAGATTGGAGTATGCCAATTTCAAGAACCATTCTATCTAAGATTGCAGTAAATGATATAAAAGTATCTTCAACAGATAGTTCCATAAATTTATCATGGGTAACAGTAAAGGGTGCCACTGGATATGATGTAGAGGTAGATGGAAAATTAGTAGACAACGGAAATGGTACAAGTTACAAATTAGATAGCTTAACAATAGGTACTAATCATACATTTAGAGTAAGAGCTAAAACAGCAGATACAATAGGTGAGTGGAGTGATATAGTTTCAAGGACAACATTAGGCGAAATATCAGCAGATAATATAACAGCAGTAGTAACAGACACAACTATAAAATATACTTGGGATGCAGTAAATGGTATATCAGGGTATGATGTAGAGGTTGATGGGAAATTGATAGACAACGGTAATAATACAAGCTATGAAGCAGAGGGGTTAACAGCTGGAACTACTCACACATTTAGAGTAAGGGAAAAAGGAAATGATGCATCTGGCGATTGGAGCGATATGACACATAAAACAACATTAGGTGTAATATCATCAGATTCAGTAATTTCTTCAGTAACAGATACAACTATAAGACTAACATGGGATGCTGTAATAGGGGCAACTGGTTATGATGTAGAATTTGACGGTAATGTAATAGATAATGGAAACAGTACAAGTTATGAGGTGAATGGTTTAGTAGCAGGAACTACGCATAAGGTTAGGTTAAGAGCTAAAACATTAGATACAATAGGTCAATGGAGTAATGAGATAGATGAAGTTACTTTAGCTGTTGTAACACCAAATAACATTAACACATCAGTAAGCGATTCTTCAATTAAATACAAATGGAATGAGGTAGCAGGAGCAGTAGGATATGACGTTGAGATAGATGGAAAAACAATAAATAATGGAAATATTACATCTTATGAAGCAGATAGCTTACAACCAGGAACAAAGCATACCTTTAGGGTGAGAGCAAAAGCAGGTAGCACATTGGGTCAATGGAGTGACACCATAACAAAAACAACATTGGCAGTAATAACAGATGTTATAAAGACATCTACACATACTTCAATACAACTAGATTGGAAAGCTGTAGTAGGAGCAACAGGATATGATGTAGAAGTAGATGGAAAGGCAATAGACAATGGAACAAATACAAGTTATAAAGTAGATGGATTAGATATAGGATCAAGCCACACTTTCAGAGTAAGGGCAAAATCAGAGGATACAATAGGAGAGTGGAGCATTGTAATTAATGAAAGTACCAAGTCAATTGATAAAGTAAAGAATACAACAGTACAAGCAGCGTATAATTCAATAAAGTTAACTTGGGATGCAGTAGATGAAGCAACAGGCTATGATGTTGAAGTGAACGGAAAAGTAATAGACAATGAAAATAGTACAACTTATGTAGCACAAGGACTTGACCCAAATATAGAATATAGCTTTAGAGTAAGGGCTAAGATTTCAAGTGCAGTGGGAGACTGGAGTGATGCAATCACAGGAAAACCAGTACCATCACCTAACTTAGGTATTGAAGCAGATAATTACAATTTAATGGCTGGAAATACCTTTACAATAGTAGTAGATATGAAAAATGTAGTAAATATAAATTCAGAAGATATAATTGTAAAATACGATTCTAATCTATTTACTTATGGTAGTGCTGAACCAGTAGATCCAAATTCAAATCAAATTTATTATGCAGATGATTCTACAGAAGGTGCTGTAAGAATTATAGGGGGAACTACAGGGGATAATACTTTGAATTCTGATAGTAAGTTATTTAAGCTTACATTTAAAGCTAAAATAGCAGTAGGAAATGGATTGATCAGTGTATCACAAGGTAATATTGGAGATAAAGATAGTCAAAATTATATAGCAACATGTTCAGGTCAAAACTTTAACATAATAAATTGCGACGTAAATGGAGATGGTAAGATTGATATGCTTGATGTTAATATAGTGTCAAGACTTATAGGAACTACTCAAGATAAGTGGGGAAGCTACAAGCCAGATGTAAATGGAGATGGTAAGGTAGATCAGTTAGATAGGCAGTATGTAGCTAAGGCTATGTTGGCAAGTAAGAGTAAATAAATATAGTTAATTAAACTGTTCTAAAAATAAAGTAATATTTATTTTTAGGACAGTTTTTTTAATGAGCAACTTATCACTCGACTATATGACAATATTTACTTTACAATACACAAAATTACAACTAAAATTAAAATTAGATAAATGATAAAAATAAAGAAAATATGTAAATAAATGTAATAAGGCGTTTATAAAGTATTATCATTTG
Source organism: Clostridium sp. SHJSY1 (assembly GCF_031626875.1). Lineage (NCBI taxonomy): Bacteria > Bacillati > Bacillota > Clostridia > Eubacteriales > Clostridiaceae > Clostridium > Clostridium sp. SHJSY1. Next base: position 33,653 of record NZ_JANDMF010000019.1, on the reverse strand, counting down.
TCAATACATAATTAGGTGGTGATAATATAATACTAATTTTTACAGGAATTAAATAACTTTTTTGAGAGAGGTGAGAAAATATTGGAGAGTAAAAAACTAAAAAAATGTAAAGTTTTTTTGTTTTTTATAACGTTACTATTTGGAACGATTACTCTTGAGATCATTGGTTCGAATAAGGCATACGCTTTCTCTGGAACAGGAACAGGTACCTCAAGTGACCCTTATATAATATCATCTAAAGACCAGTTGAAAGAAGTTAGTAGTAACTTGTCTGCAAATTATAAATTGGGATGTGATATTAACCTTGGCAATGTTGAATGGGCGCCAATAGGAAATAGTACAGCACAGTTTAGTGGAGTTTTTGATGGAGCCGGACATGTTTTAACAAATCTTTCAATTACAAAGGTTAATGCTGATGGAAATTCACTATTTGGATATGTAAATGGTGGAACAATAAAAAATCTCAGCATAAAAGGTGTAAATATTAATGGTGAAAGTTATACAGGAGCTATAGCTGGTAACATGTCTGGAACAAGTGTGATTGATAACTGCTCTGCAGATGGAAGTGTTACTGGTAATGGAAATACTGGTGGTTTAGTAGGTGAAGCAAATGGACTAGTCATTAGTAATTCTTATTCTTCAGTTAACGTAACAGGAAAAGGTGATAATGTAGGTGGAGTTATAGGAAACCTTACAGGTAATATCACTAATTGTTATGCAACTGCAGAAGTAGTAGGTCAAAGTGGCAATTATACTGGAGGACTTGTCGGGAAAGAGGAAGGAAATATTACAAAGTCTTATACAATTAATGATGTTAGTTCTAATGGAAGCTATGCAGGAGGATTAACAGGCTGGCTTCATGGACAAATTAATCAATGTTATGCTAGTGGGAGTGTTACTGCTGCTGGAGATGATGTAGGAGGACTTGTTGGATATTCAAATTCAGGTAACGTTATAGAAAACAGCTTTAATTTAGGTGCAGTAAAAGGAAGAAATTATATTGGAGGAATACAAGGATATAATGCTGGAATAGAAGGCAGTAATTCTACAATAAAAAATAGTTATTCCTCAGGTAGAATAATTGTAACTGGAACAGGTAGTGGAGGTTTGTCAGGAACAAATACAACAATAACTGGTAGTTATTATGATGGAGTAGCTAGTAAATATGCTCCACAAAGTGTTTATGATATAAGTAAATTATCCACAGCGATGAAGATGTCAAGAACATTTAAAGACTGGGATTTATCAGGAGTATGGGCAATTGATGAAGGAACTTCTTATCCTTATTTGAGAAGTGTACAAAAACCTGATGGTGTTACAGCTGCTCCTACAGGAGAAGTTGCAGGAGGAACAGGTACAATTGATGACCCATATATAGTAAGTACTGCAAAACAGCTTCAAAATATAAAATATGATGTTGGAGCAAGTTATAAGTTAGCCAATGATGTTAACATAGAAAATATTGATTGGACAGCAATTGGAAGAAATAGTGCAGTTCCTTTTACAGGAACATTTGATGGTAATGGGCATGCGATTGAAAATTTTTCAGGTGATTATACAAATGGATTATTTGGTTGTGTTAAGGGTGCAACAATAAAAAATCTAAGCATAAAAAATGTAAATATTTCAGATGGTAGCTACACAGGAGCTTTAGCATCAAATGTTTATGGTGTAAGCATTATTGATAATTGTTCAGTTATTGGAGGAACAGTAACAGGTTCTGGATGCACTGGTGGACTAATTGGAATCGGAAATGATGTAACTATAACTAATTCCTATTCTAATATTTCAGTTGTGGGAAAAGGTGATAGTGTAGGAGGCCTTGTTGGAAGTCTTATCGGAACTATAAAAGATTGTTATGTATTAGGAAATGTAAATTCTAAGAGTAGCAATGTAGGCGGTATTGTAGGATCATTTCAGGGAAATATTTCTGAAACATATTTTTCAGGTAATATATCAGGAGCCAATAACGTAGGAGGACTTCTTGGAAATTCTAATGCTGGAATTGTTAAGGATTGCTTCAGTTTAGGAACAATATCAGGAAATTCTTATGTGGGTGGAATACTTGGAAATGGTAATACAACCATTACAAATAGTTATTCTGCAGCCAAAACAAGTGGTTCAGGAACCAACATAGGGGGAAATTCAGGAACATCTACTTCAGTAACAGATAGTTATTTTGATAGTAGAATTTCAGGTATGAAAATACCAAGTGAACAATCAAAGGATACAAAAGATTTATACAATAAGGATACTTATTCAAATTGGGACTTTACATCAACTTGGAGTAAGGATACACAGTATCCATATTTAATGAAGTTACCAAAACCAAACTTTCCTATTGAAATACCTGATGGACTAAGTGTTACAGATGTAACTAGTACATCTATGAAAATCACATGGAATGCTGTGGATGGGGCAATAGGCTATGATATAGAAGTAGATGGTAAGGTAATAGATGCTGGTAATAATACAAGCTATGAATGTGCTGGATTGACAGCAGGCGCAAACCATACATATAGAGTTAGAACAAAAACGTCTAGTATGGCAAGTGATTGGAGTTCACCTGTAAGTCAATCAACATTAAGTGCAGTAAACAATGTAAATGCAACCGTAACTAGTACATCATTAAAAATCACATGGGATGCAGTGGCAGGAGTAACAAACTATGATATAGAGATAGATGGCAAACTAATAACAGGCTTGACAGATACAAGTTATGAATTAAAGGATTTAGTGCCAGGGACAGTTCACACTTATAGAGTTAGGGCAATAACAGCAGCTGGTATAGGTGATTGGAGTGTTCTTTCAAGCAAAACAACTTTGAATTTGGTAAATGGTATTCAAAGTTCAGTAACAAGTACATCTATAAAATTGATCTGGAATCCTATAAATGGAGCAACAAGTTATGATGTAGAGGTAGATGACAAGTTAATAACAGGAATAACTAATGCAAGCTATGAAATAACAGGATTAATGCCAGGAACTACTCATGCATATAGAATAAGGGCAGAATTTACAGATGGTTCAGGAGATTTTAGTGAACTAACAAATGCTACTACATTAAGTGTAGTAACTAATGTAACATCAATTGTAACAAGTACGTCAATAAATGTAAGCTGGGACAAAGTAGAGGGAGCAACAAGCTATGACATAGAAGTGGATGGTAAAGTAATCTCAGATATAACAGATACAAGTTATATAATATCAGGTTTAACCCCAGGAACAAGTCATACTTATAGAGTTAGGACTACAACAGCTGCAGGAGTGGGTGATTGGACTGAACTTACAACTAAGGTAACACTGAGTGCTGTAACTAATGTAACATCAATTGTAACAAGCACATCAATAAATGTAAGTTGGGACAAAGTAGATGGGGCAATAAGCTATGACATAGAAGTTGATGGTACAGTAATAAATAATGTAACAGGAACAAGCTATGTGATTTCAGGATTAGCATCAGGAACAACTCACAACTACCGAGTTAGAGTAATAACATCTGAGGGAGTAGGTGATTGGACAGAACTTACAACTAAAACTACCTTAAGTGTAGTAACTAATGTACAAGTAACAGTAACAAGTACAGCAATAAATTTAAGTTGGGATAAAGTCAATGAAGCAATAGGCTATGACATAGAAGTGGATGGCAAAGTAATAAATAATGTAGCAGGAACAAGCTGTGTAATTTCAGATTTAACACCAGGAACAAGCCATACCTATAGAGTAAGAGTAAATACTAGAGCAGGAATAGGTAATTGGACTGATTTAACAACTAAATATACATTAAGTGTTGTAACTGGGGTAACATCAGTAGCTACAAGTACTTCTATAAAAGTAAACTGGGCAGAAGTAGAAAGGGCAACGGGTTATGATATAGAGGTAGATGGTAAAGTAATAACAGGAATAACAGATACAAGTTATGTAATTTCAGATTTAATACCAGGAACAAGTCACACTTATAGGGTAAGAGTAACAACATCAGCAGGAGTAGGAGAATGGACTGAGTTAACAAATAAAGTTATTTTAAGTACAGTAAGTAATATAACATCAACAGTAGCAAGTACATCAATAAGTGTAAGTTGGGACAAGGTAGATGGCGCAAAAGGATACGATATAGAAGTAGATGGTAAAGTAATAGCAGGAATAACAGATACAAATTATATAATAGGAGGATTAACAGCAGGAACAACTCATACCTATAGAGTTAGAGCAATTAGTGAAGCAGGAGCAGGAGAATGGAGCGAATTCACAAGTAAAGCTACATTAAGTGCAGTAACTGGGGTAATATCAATAGCTACAAGTACTTCAATATCAGTAAACTGGGATAAAATCGAAGGAGCAACAAGCTATGATATAGAAGTAGATGGTAAAGTAATAACAGGAATAACAGATACAAGTTATGTGATTTCAGGTTTAACAGCAGGTACAAGCCATACCTACAAAGTAAGAGTAACGACAGCAGCAGGAGTAGGAGAATGGACTGATCTAATAACAAAAACTACCTTAAGCATAGCAGCTAACGTAGCATCAACAGTAACAAGTACTTCAATAACAGTAAACTGGGATAAAGTAGATGGGGCAATAAGCTATGACATAGAGGTAGATGGTAAAGTAATAACAGGTGTAACAGATACAAGTTATGTAATCTCTGGCCTAGCAGCAGGTACAAGTCATAATTATAGAGTTAGAGTTGTATTTGCAGATGGAGCAAGTGATTGGAGCGATTTAACTACTAAATCAACTTTAAGTGCTGTAATAAATGTAGGTGCAACTGCTACAGGAAAATCAATATCAATAAATTGGACAGCAGTAACAGGAGCAATAGGTTATGACATAGAAGTAGATGGAAAAGTAATAACAGGAATAACAGATACAAACTATGTGATTTCTGGATTAGAAGCAGGAACAAGTCATAACTATAGATTAAGAGTAACTACAGCAGCAGGCGTTGGAGAATGGACTGATTTGTTTAATAAGGTAACTTTAAGTGTTGTGGCAAACGTAACTTCAACAGTAGCAACTAACTCAATAACATTAAATTGGGATAAAGTTGATGGAGCAACAGCTTATGATGTGGAAGTAGATGGTAAAATAATTTCGGATATAACAGGAACAAGCTATGTTATAGCAGAATTAATATCAGGAACAAGCCATACCTATAGAGTTAGAGCCAAGATAGAGACTGGAACAGGTGATTGGACTGAAATAGCAACACAATCTACACTAAGCTTGGTAGAAAATGTAACCTCAACAGTAACAAGCAGTTCAATGACAGTAAATTGGGCAACAGTAACAGGAGCATTAAGTTACGATATAGAAGTAGATGGAAAAGTAATCACAGGAGTAACAGGAACAAGTTACCTGGTTACAGGTTTGACAGCAGGAACAAGCCATACTTATAAAGTAAGAGTAATAACTTCAGCAGGAACAGGAAACTGGACAACACTTTCAACTCAAACAACTGTGGGTATAGTAAGCAATGTAACTTCAACAGTAACAAGTACCTCAATGGCAATTAGTTGGGCAGAATTAGCTGGAGCATTAAGTTACGATATAGAAGTAGATGGAAAAATAATCACAGGAGTAACAGATACAAGTTATTCAATAACAGGATTAACAGCAGGAACAAGCCATACTTATAGAGTAAGAGTAATAACTTCAGCAGGAACAGGAGACTGGAGTGAACAGATTACAAAGTCAACTTTAAGTGTGGTAACTAATGTAACATCAGTGGTAGCTAGTACTTCAATAACATTAAATTGGGATGCTATACAAGATGCAACAAGTTATGAGATAGAGGTAGATGGGAAAGTAATAACAGGAGTAACTGGAACAAGCTATGTAATCTCAGATTTAACAGCAGGGACAAACCATACTTATAGAGTTAGGGTAATTACTGCTGAAGGAACAAGTGATTGGAATGAAATAGTAACAAAATCAACTTTAAGCTTAGTAACTAATGTAACAGCTGTTGTAAATAGTACTTCATTGACAGTAAATTGGGCAACAGTAACAGGAGCATTAAGTTACGATGTGGAAGTGGATGGAAAAATAATCACAGGACTAACAGGAACAAGCTATGCGATTTCAGGACTTACACCAGGAACAGATCATACTTATAGAGTAAGAGTAATAACTTCAGCGGGTGTAGGAGAATGGACAGCACTTACAACTGAAGCAACAATAAATGTTATAGGAAATGTAACTTCAAGTGTTGGAAGTACATCCTTAACAGTAAATTGGGCAGCAGCATTAGGTGCGTTAAGTTATGATATAGAAGTAGATGGAAAAGTAATCACAGGAATAACTGGAACAAGCTATGCAATTTCAGGACTTACACCAGGAACTAATCATACTTATAGGGTAAGAGTAGTCACTTCAACTGGCGTGGGTGATTGGAGTGAAGTAGTAACTCAAGGAACTATAAATGTTGTAGCTAATGTAACAGCTGTGCTAAGTAATAATTCTATGACAGTAAATTGGGGATTAGTAACAGGTGCAACAAGTTATGATATAGAAGTAAATGGCACATTAATTACAGGAATAACTGGAACAAGCTATGTTATTACAGGACTAACTCCAGGAACAACATACACTTATAGAGTAAGAGTTAATACAAGTGTTGGAGTAGGAGATTGGAGTAATCCAGTTAGTAAGGCAGATTTAAATGTTGTAGTTTCAACTGGAGTTACAGCAGTAGTAACAGGAACATCTGTAAATCTATCTTGGGGAGTAATTCCAGGAGCAACAGGTTATGATGTAGAAGTAGATGGAGTTGTAGTAAGTGTTGGAAATGTTGGAACTTATGTAGCAACTGATTTGCAACCAGGTATAACTCATACTTATAGAATAAGGGCAACAACAGCAGATGGAATAGGAGATTGGAGTGATCCAATTGTTAAAACTGCACTAGATGTGATTATACAAGGTAGTGTTACAGCTGTAGCAACAGACACATCAGTCAATGTAAGTTGGACACCAATAGCTGGAGCAACAGGATACGATATAGAAGTTAATGGAACTGTAATAAGTGGAATAAGTGGAACAAGTTATGTGATAACAGGTTTAGAACCTGGTGCAACAGTCACTTATAGAATAAGACCAACAACAGCTAGCGGAGTAGGTGCCTGGAGTGAAGTTGTAAGTCAGACTACCTTAAGTGTAGTAGGAGGTGTAGTTTCAACCACAGATAGTACATCTATTTCAGTAAGCTGGGGGGCAGTAACAGGAGCATTAAGCTATGATATTGAAGTAGATGGAAAAGTAATCACAGGAGTAACAGGAGCAAGCTATGTAATTTCAGGACTTACCCCAGGAACAGACCATACTTACAGAGTAAGGGTAATAACTTCAGCAGGAGTGGGAGTATGGAGTGACATAGTAACAAAGGGAACATTAAGTGTAGTAGGTGGTGTAGTTTCAGTTACAGATAGCACATCTATTTCAGTAAGCTGGGGAGCAGTAACAGGAGCATTAAGCTATGATATTGAAGTAGATGGAAAAGTAATCACAGGAGTAACAGGAGCAAGCTATGTAATTTCAGGACTTACCCCAGGAACAGACCATACTTACAGAGTAAGGGTAATAACTTCAGCAGGAGTGGGAGTATGGAGTGACATAGTAACAAAGGGAACATTAAGTGTAGTAGGTAGTGTAGTTTCAGTTACAGATAGCACATCTATTTCAGTAAGCTGGGGAGCAGTAACAGGAGCATTAAGCTATGATATTGAAGTAGATGGAAAAGTAATCACAGGAGTAACAGGAATAAGTTATGTAGTAACAGGCTTAGAACCAGGAACAAGCCATACTTATAGAGTAAGAGTAGTAACTTCAGCAGGAGTAGGGGTATGGAGTGATGTAGTAACTAAAACAACCTTAAGCATTGTGACAAATGTAACTTCTACAGTTGATATTTCATCTATGGCAATAACTTGGGCAACAGTAACAGGAGCAATAAGTTATGATATAGAGGTAGATGGTAAGATTATTACAGGAATAACAGCATCAAGCTATACAGTATCAGGATTAACATCAGGGACAAGTCATAACTATAGAGTAAGAGCTATAACTGCAGCTGGAACAGGAACATGGAGTGATTTAGGTAAATGTTCAATATTGTTCCCAACTGCTATTAGTATTCAAGGTGATAAAACTACAATTTCTTCAGGCTCAACACTTGTTGTATATGTTAGTATGAAAAATTGTAATAATATCAGTAGTGAATATATAGATATTCAATATGACAATAAGGCATTCCAATTTGTTAATTCTGAAGTTACAAATACAGATAAATTTCAGATTTCAGATGAAGAAAATTCAGGTGATGGACATTTAGTATTTATAGGTGGAAGCAATGGACAAGAAAACAGCATAAATAGTGATAGTCAGATATTAAAGCTTACATTTAAAGTTAATCAAGATGTAGCCCAGGGTGAAATAATAGTAACAACTGCAATTGTTGGGGATGTCAATGATAAAGTTTATGAAGCCACATGTTCAGGACAAATATTTAAAATTGTAACAGGTGATGTTAATGGAGATGATAAGGTAACAATTGACGATATGGCAATAGCTTCAAAACTTGTTGGAACAAATTCTAGCAAATGGGGAAGCTATACACCAGATGTTAATGGGGATGGCAAGGTTGATAACGAGGACCTAAAAATTATAGCAAAACATATAACACATTAATTAATATAAAATTCACCTGAAAATTAGAGGTTTTAAATTTGCTATAAATTATTACATTAATGAAGCAAATTTAAAACTTTATATTTGTTAAAATAATTAAGTGAAAAAAAAACCCAAAACCTGTAGCTCTAGAAAAATGAATATTTTAGATTATATTAATAATATCTATGTAACTGATAGTTATCCAAGGAAAGTTGCATAGATATTTTTTTGTAAATAAAATCTATTGATTCTAATTATTAGATTTTCTAAACATAATTATAGAACTTATAACATTAAAATAAAGATTGGAGAATGATTTGATAAACTTATGTTAATAATGAAAATTTAACTTATTAAGATAAGATGAAGATACACATACACTTAAAAAATGTAATTTATGATATAATAAGTAATTATGAAAAATAGAAGTGGAGGGGTATTTAATTGACGAAGAATAAGTTGAATAAAGATGTTTTGCTAAAACCAAATGTTTTGATGAGAATTTTATTTCCTGAAATTCAAGTTTTAGAGCATATAAAGGGAGCAGGAATTATAAATAAAGAATTATTTCAAAAAGGAAGAAAAGCTACAAATAATGCTATGACAAATGCAAATAATACGATAAGTAAAACAGTAGCTAAGAAGGCATCAAACACATTAAAAGCAGCTGAAGAAATTGATACTAGAGTAAAAAATAATATAGGAACATCTTCTATGTCAGGAAATACTAGAGATATATATTTAAAAAATAATAAAAATAGGGATGAACTAGATAAAGCATTCTGTTTAGTTGAGAATAAGTTAAATGAATATGTATTGGGGCAAAATGAATTCTTAGATAAATTAACTATTGCATTTAAAAGACCTTTTGTTTATGGAAAGGAAGATGGAATAAGTAATATTATATTTGTAACTGGACCAAAAGGTTCAGGAAGACATTTGGCTATAAAAGCTATTACTAAATTTTTAAAAGAAGAAAAAATACTTAAAAGAACAGGAAATTTTCAAATAGATTTATCTAAATATAAACTTGAAAAAGATGCAGAAAATTTATTTTTACCAGATCTTTATAATGCACTTTATAGACAAGAACCAGTTGTTGTTTTTGATAATTTTGACAAATGTCATTCAAGCGTCTTAGATACAATAACTAACTTAGGTATTAATGAAAAACTTAAATTAAATAAAAGATATATGGATCAAGTAGATCAGATGATAGAAGTAACAGGAAAGGGTAATCTAACCCTTAATACCACAGATGAAATTCTAGCAAATGGAAAATATATTGTTTTTGTTACAGAAAAAAGTGAAAATGAAATTAAAAGTTCATTTCCAAGTAAATTTATGCAGAAGGTATATGACATAGTGAAAACAGAGTCTCTTTCGGATGATAATCTTTCTATAATTTGTGAATTTATATTAGAGGATTATAGGAAAAAGATAGAAAATAACTTAGCTATTACAGTAAACTTTCATGAAAGTGCATTAAAGTTTATTGTCAAAAACAGTGATAAATTAAATGGTGCTCATGCATTAAATACTTTTGTTGAAGAAAGTATATACAAACCTCTTGTTGAATTAGAGTTAAATGAAAAGTTGCTAAAGAATAAAACTTATACATTAAGTGATGATGAAAATTCATTAGTATTGTTAGATGATTTAAATAAAATAAAGTTATCAGGGATAATAAAACAAGCAGATAAAGAAGGTCTAGAAGAGTTAAATAAAGAGCTTGATAATATAATAGGTCTTGATAGTGTTAAGTCATTTATTAAGAGACTCCAAGATAATATAAAAGTCCAAAATTTAAGGGTGGCTCAAGGATCAAAAGCAGCTAAATTATCATTACATATGATTTTTACAGGAAACCCTGGAACAGGAAAGACAACTATGGCTAGAATTATGGCTAAATATCTAAAAATTCTTGGATATTTATCTAGTGGGCACTTAGTTGAAGTTTCAAGAAATGATTTAGTGGGTCAATATGTTGGAGAAACAGCACAAAAGACTATGGCAAAAGTTAATGCAGCTAAAGGTGGAATATTATTCATAGATGAAGCTTATTCTTTAGCTAGAGATGAAAATGATGTATTTGGAATTGAGGCGGTGGATAGTCTTGTAAAGGCAGTTGAAGATAACAGAGATGATTTAGTTGTTATTCTTGCTGGCTATTCAAAAGAAATGGAAGAGTTTTTAAAGACTAATAGTGGTTTAAAATCTAGATTTAATTATAATGTTGATTTTGAAGATTACACTCCAAAGGAACTTTTACAAATTTCAAAGGTGATATCCCAATCAAATGGATATGAAATTAATGAAGAGTTAGATGCAAAACTAATTGAGCTATTTGAAAGTAAGCAAATTAAAGGTAAAAATGATAGTGGTAATGGAAGACTTGCAAGAAATATAGTAGAACAAGCTATAGCAAACCAATCAAAGAGATTAGCAGGAGCTGATGAAAATAAAATAAATAAAAGTGATTTGAATAAGCTTATGTTAAGTGATTTTGGTTTAGATAAAAAAATAGACTTTAATCTTGAAGATGAACTTTCAAAAATAATAGGTTTAGGAGAAGTAAAGGAATTTGTAAGAAATTTAGAAAAGCAGCTTAAAGCAAATGAAAAGAGAAAGAGGTTAGGTGTAAGTGTTGAATCTTCTCAATCTTTAAATATGATTTTTACTGGGAATCCAGGAACAGGAAAGACAACAGTTGCAAGGCTTGTTGCAGATTTAATGAAAAAGATGGGTATTTTAAAATCTGGTCAAGTTATAGAAACTGATAGAAGTGGTCTTGTAAGCCAATATTTAGGGGAATCAACTAAGAAGACAACAGAAATATTTAAATCAGCATTAGGTGGTGTTCTATTTATAGATGAAGCTTATGCATTAATGTCCACAGAAAATGATTCTTTAGGAAAAGAAGCTGTGGATACTTTGGTAAAGCTTGTGGAAGATCATAGAGAAGATATTATAGTAATTCTTGCTGGTTATGATAAGGAAATGAATGAGTTTTTAAAGAGCAACTCAGGACTGAAATCAAGATTCCCACTTAAGATTAACTTCCCAGACTATACTGTAGATGAACTTTTAAGCATAGGAAAATCTATGATTAAGAGTAAAGGGTTCATCCTTTCAGATGATGCTGAAGATGAGCTAAGAGCAACTATAGATAGTGCTAAGAAAAATGGTGGAGCAGAAGCTGGAAATGGAAGATTAGTTAGAAATGTGGTAGAAGAAGCAATAAGAAGACAATCTTCAAGGATAGCTGATATGGAAGAGATAAATGAAGAATCAGTTGTCATCTTATATGAAGAGGATTTTGGAAAAGTTAAAGAGAGCGATGAAAGTTTTGATTTAGAAGGAAAATTAAATGAAGTAATAGGACTTGAAGAAGTTAAAGAATTTATAAAAAGCCTTCAAGCTCAACTTAAGATTAAAGCTCAAAGAAAGGAATTAGCTCTTCCAGTAGATGACTCTCAAACTCTTCATATGATATTTAAAGGTAATCCAGGTACAGGGAAAACAACTATGGCTAGAATTATTGGGGAAGTGTTTTATAACCTTGGTGTTTTAAATGACAAGAAATTTGTTGAAACAGATAGAGGTGGATTAGTTGCTGGTTATGTTGGACAAACAGCTATAAAGACTAAAGAAAAGATTGAATCAGCTCTTGGTGGAATTTTGTTTATAGATGAAGCTTATTCATTAGCACAAGATGCAAATACAGGAGGGGGCTTTGGTAAAGAAGTTATAGATACTCTTGTTAAAGGAATGGATGATAATAGGGAAAATCTTGTTGTTATATTAGCTGGGTATAGTGAAGATATGGATAAGTTTTTAGATGTGAATCCAGGATTAAAATCAAGATTTGCAAATATTATAGAGTTTAAGGATTACTCAGCAGAAGAACTTGTAAAGATTGCGGATATTACATTTAAGAATAAAGGTTATGCAGTATCTAATAAGGCCAGAGGGAAAATGAAATTAATTTTTGAGGAAGCCTTAAAAATTGATGATTTTGGAAATGGAAGATATGTAAGAAATTTATTTGAAAAAGCTGTTAGAAATCAAGCTGTTAGATTAGAAAAGGTAGAAAACTTAACAAAGGAAGATCTAATTATGATTGAAGCTGATGATATTTCTAAGGTTAATTTATAAAGGATGGTGACATTGTGGAGAAGATTTTTAAGTTATTAAGCAATCTTATAACATTTGTTTGTGGTGTTCCACTTATATTGTTAGTGTTTTTAATATCTATTTTAATGCCAATTATGACAATAGCTGACGGATTTAAAATAATAAATTCAGGATATACTGTAACGGGAGATTACATTTCTATTATGATAGTAATTTTAGTGATGCTGTATTTATCCTTGAGGTTTAGAATTTTAAGAAAGATATATAGTGTGTTGCCATTTTCATTTGAAACAATTAAATATTTAACTATTGCTAATTTATTTATATCCATTGGAACAGAGGTTTTAAATTGGAGTTATATAACATTAAATGAAGGAAGACATAAGTTTGGAATATTTGTATTTATACTTTCATTAATTCTTTGGAGGATATTTGTTTCAATTTACTATGCTAAAAAGCCAATTGTAAATTTTATTCCAAAGGCAGAAGAGAAAATGCAAAATTATAGTGGAAATGTTTAGTTTAGAAGGGAGATAAAATGAAAAGATTTCAAGAGAATGAGTCTAAGGATTTTGATGAATATAATTCTAAAGGAAATAAAGATAATAAAAATTTAAAGCAAGAAGATATTTCATATAAAAAGTTAGAAGAAGAGGAAGTGAAAGAAAATTTTATAACTCCATCTATGAAAATTTTTAGAACTGTAGTTGGCACACTTGCTTTACTTTTTGTAATTTATTCATCAGTATTAGGAGGAACAGGTAAAGTAAATTATAAGTCAGATATTAAATCAGGAAAAATAGAAGAAGTAAAGGTTGGAGAAAAGCTGAGCAAAGAGAGTGTAAAACTAGAAGCAAAGGATTTTTCAGTAGAAACAGCTAGTGGCTATGGAAACATAGAACTTTCTATTTGGAATTTTTCAGATAAAGAGGATGGAGATTATGTTCAAGTATTTGTAGATGGAACAGCCCAAGGAGAACCTTTTTCTATTAGGCATAAAGCTGTAAAGGTTGGAGTGCCAGATAATGCTGTCGTTCAAGTAAAAGGCATAAGAGATGGAAGTAGCAATGGAATAACTTATGGTGTATTTTTTAATAAGACAGGAGAAACTTATTTAAATACAGTTCCTTTAAATTCTACAAATACATATACTTTAAAGACAAATTAGGTATTATAAGTGAAGAGTATTTATGTGGTTAATAAACAATGAAAATTTATTAGCTATATAAATGACCTTCACTTTTTTAGTATAAATTGAAAAAGTAATAACAATATATAATAAATAACTATATTTCTATTAATAGGGTTGATTTGTAAAATTATATTTACATAAATGTGGATATAATGTAAAATCTATATGGTAAAGATAGGGGGAAACTAATATGAGTAAATCAGGAAAAAAGCCATTTTATAAGAAAGTGTGGGTTTGGGTAATTTTAATACTTATAGTAGCTGTTATTGGAACTCAAAAAGGTAAAGACAAAAATAATGATACTGCTGCATCTAATGCTACTGATACAACTTCTAGTCAAGCGGGCTCTAAAGCTGAAGATCAAGATAGTAAAATAAATTATGATAATTTTTTAAGTATCAAAATGGGACAAAACTATAATGATTTGATTAATGTACTAGGAGAAGGAAAAGAAGAATCATCATCTGAGATTTCTGGAATTAAAACTGTAATATATGCATGGAGTGGCAAGGGATTAAGTAGTATGAATGTAACTATTCAAAATGGTGTAGTTACTGGGAAAGCACAATCAGGTCTTAAAAAGATGGATGCAGACATAACATTAGATAAGTATAATAAGATTAACAATGGAATGACTTATGATCAATTAAAAGAAGTTTTAGGTGAAGGTCAAATATTATCACAAAGCAAGATAATGAATACAGAATCCACAATATATCAATATATTAATAAAGATGGGTCAAATGCTAATTTCACATTTAATGGTGATAAGTTAGAGTTAAAAGCCCAATTTCAGTTAAAATAATATAAATAAAAGAAAAGCTATCTAAAATAGAAATTATAGTGACTATTTTAGATAGCTTATTTTTATCATATTAGAATAATTAATATAATAGAGAGTAAAAATAAAACAGAATACATCTACTTTAGGAGGAATTTTATTGAAGAATTACTTGAAGTGTATAATTCCAATGATTGTTATTTTGAATTTTGCAATAAATGTAAGATGTGAAATGATAAAAGTAAGTAATGAAAATAGAGCTGTAACTGAGGAATTTGATAGATTACAGAAGATAAAGGAAAAAGGAGTACTAACAATATTATCACCTAATGAAGAATTCTATTCTTATAAGGAGCCTAAAAGTGGTTCGTTACATGGGTTAGATGCAGATATTATAAAAGAGATAGCAAAACGTTTGGAAATTAAAGATATTGCTGTAAAATATGTTGCATTTCCTAATATATTAGAAGAATTTATTAATAATACGAATATAGATTTAATAGCACAAGGGTTATATATAACAGATGAACGAAAGAATTTAATGAATTTCACCAATCCAATTTATATAGAGAAAGATGCAGTGATAACTAGACAAGATTCTAACATAAATAATAAAGAAGACTTAAAAAATGCTAAAATTGGACTTGTTGGCGGGACAGTATATGAATTAGTGGCTAAGAATTGGAAGAAGCAAGGACTATTAAAAGATTATTTAGTCTTTTTTGATTATGGCTCTTTACAGTTAGCACTAGAAAATAAAATTGTAGATGCAGTACTGACAGAATCTATAATAGCTGAAAATAGCGTAGCAACAAAATCTAAATTAAAAATATTATCACCCAATAAATATAAGGCAGAGATAAATTTTAATGTTGGGTATCCTGTAAAGAAAGAGGATACTACATTATTAAATGAGATTAATGAGAAGTTACAAGAAATGAAAAAAGATGGAACTGTATATGATATACTGGCTAAATATGGTGCTGTAAGTCATTATATTCCATAGATAGGAATGATGTTAAACATAACGCTTAGTTTAAAAGAACAATTGGGGAGGAATTTAATTGAAAAACTTTTTTAAGTTCTTAGTTGCATTAATTGTTATTTTAAATCTTACAACTAATGCAAATGGAAAGATGATACAATCAATAAATAAAATGGTAGAAGTAGATAGATTACAGAAGATAAGAGAAGAAGGAATATTAACAGTAGTATCTCCTGATGAAGAACCTTATTCATATAAGAATCCTAAAAGTGGAGCATTTAGTGGCCTTGACGCAGAGATTATAAAAGAAGTGGCAAAGCGATTAGGAATTAAAGAGGTAAAAGTAAGGTATATTCCATTTGCTAATGCATTACAAGAATTAATTGTGAATCCAAATATAGATTTATTTTCACAAGGGATATTTATAACTGATGAACGAAAAAAAGTAGTAGATTTCACCAACTCAATTTATACAGAAAAAGAGGCTATATTAACTAGAGAGGATTCAGATATAAATAGTACGGAAGATTTAAAGAATAAAACTATCGGTGTTGTAGGTGGTTCAGTGTATGTATCTATGGCTGAGAATTGGAAAAAGCAAGGATTACTAAAGGATTATATTCTTATATTTGATGACTATTCTCTAAAGGCAGCATTAAAAAGTGGTATGGTGGATGCCATAATAACTGATTCTATAATAGCAGAAAATATGATTTTAGTAAGTCCTAAGGATAAGTTTAAATTATTATCGCCAAGTCAGTATAAGTCAGAGATAGATTTTAATGTGGGATATCCTTTAAAAAAAGGCGATACTACATTATTAAATGCCATTAATGAAAAGTTGAAAGAGATGAAAGAAGATGGGACTTTATATGAAATATTAGGTAGATATGGATTGTTTAATCACTATATTCCATAGAAAAGTAATTCGAAAAATATTTTTATGTACAATAAATAATATGGTCATTAAAAATAGATAATAATAATGAATTAGTTAAAAAATCTACAATAACTATGATATAATAATTAAGGGTAAATTTCCATTAATAATATTCGGAGGTAATAGTTATGAAAAAAGCATTGTCGTTTGATTTATCAAAAACAGCTCCAGTTTTAAAAGAGCATGAAGTAAGTTATATGGAGGAATTGGTTAAAGCAGCTCATGATACGTTACATAATAAATCAGGAATTGGTAACGATTTTCTTGGGTGGGTTGACCTTCCTATAAATTATGATAAAGATGAATTTGAGAGAATTAAAAAAGCAGCAGAAAAGATAAAGAGTGATTCTGATGCTCTTATTGTAATAGGAATTGGTGGTTCATATTTAGGAGCAAGAGCTGCTATAGAAATGTTAACACACAATTTTCAAAATGTATTGGATTCTTCAAAGAGAAAAGCTCCACAAATATTTTTTGTAGGAAACAATATAAGTTCTGCCTATATGAGTGACTTATTAGAAGTTCTTGAAGGAAAAGATGTTTCTGTAAATGTAATATCTAAATCAGGTACTACTACAGAACCTGCTATAGCATTTAGAATATTTAAATCATTTATGGAAAAAAAATATGGTAAAGAAGAAGCTAAAAAGAGAATATTTGCTACAACAGATAAAGCTAGAGGAGCGTTAAAGATTTTAGCTGATGCAGAAGGATATGAAACATTTGTAATACCTGATGATGTAGGAGGAAGATTCTCAGTCTTAACTCCAGTTGGATTACTTCCAATTGCAGCAGCAGGAATTGATATAGATGAAATGATGAAGGGTGCAGCAGATGCAAGAGAAGTTTATTCAAACCCTAATTTAGAAGAAAATGATTGTTATAAATATGCTGCAGCTAGAAATGCATTATATAACAAAGGTAAGAATATAGAGATACTTGTAAATTATGAACCATCATTACATTACTTTAATGAATGGTGGAAACAATTATATGGGGAATCAGAAGGAAAAGACGGTAAGGGATTATTCCCAGCAGCAGTTGATTTCAGTACTGATCTTCACTCAATGGGTCAATATATACAAGATGGGAAAAGAGATCTTATTGAAACTGTTATAAATGTTGAAAGTGTAAGTAAAAAGATTTTAATAGAAGAAACTGAAGATGATTTAGATGGATTAAACTTCTTAGCTGGTAAGGATATGGATTTTGTTAATAAAAAGGCATTCCAAGGAACATTAATAGCTCATAATGATGGTGGAGTTCCAAATATGGTTGTAAATGTACCAGAATTATCAGCATATTACTTTGGTCAATTAGTATACTTCTTTGAAAAGGCTGTTGGAATTAGTGGATATATACTAGGTATTAATCCATTTGATCAACCAGGAGTTGAAGCATATAAGAAGAATATGTTTGCTTTACTAGGTAAGCCTGGATATGAAGAAATGAAGGCTGAACTAGAAAAAAGATTATAATATGAAGATAATTATAGATGGAGATGCTTGTCCAAGTATCTCCATTATTGAAAAAATAGCCAAAGAAGAAAGTATAGAAGTATTAATTTTTTGTGATATACATCATTATATTAATAGTGATTATTCAACAGTTAAAGTTGTAGATAGTGGATTTCAAAGCGTTGATATGTATGTTGTTAATAATACATTTGAAAGTGATATAGTAATAACTCAAGATTATGGGGTTGCAGCAATGTGTTTACCTAAGAAAGCATTTGTATTGAACCCAAAAGGATATTTATATACTAATGAAAATATAAGTAGATTACTTGAAGAGCGGCATTTATCTCAAAAAATAAGACGGGGTGGAGGAAAAACTACAAACCCTAAAAAAAGAACTAAGGAAGATGAAACAAAATTAATCATAAATTTAAAAAAAATAATACAGATAAATAAATAACATCAAAATAATTGAAAATATTTTGATGTTTTTTTAAATTTATGATTAAATAAAAGTGATAAAAATTGTATAATAAAAGAAGAGATATATTAGCAGTGGTTTACAAAATATGGTAAAATAGAAAGTATCAAGAATTAAGAGGTGATACTATATGGTCGAAGAGGGTATAAAGTTTGATAAAGAGAGTCCGATATCTGTAAAAGACGAAATTAACATAAAAGCAGATTTTAATAAGGAAAATCTTCAGTATAAGTTCATTATAGGTAGTGGTGGAATTTGGTGTACTATTCAAGATTTTTCTGAAAAGAAGACATGTATGTGGAAGCCAGAAGAAGAGGGGAAATATATGGTTATGGTTCAAGCTAAGGAGATAGATTCTGAAAAACCATATGATTTATTAGCTAAGGAAGATTTTATTGTAGGGAATGAGAAGGTTAAACTTATAAAAAATGTTACTATAGACAATGTTAATGTTATGGTAGGTGAGAAGGTCAATATAAATGTTGAAAGTGATGAGAAAATTTTATATAGATTTTGGATACAAGGAAAGCAAGATTGGGAGTTAATTAGGGACTATAATTTAGATAATACATTAATATATACTGCAATAAAAGAAGGTAAGCAGGAGGTATTAGTTGAATGCAAGGCAATAGATTCTAAAGAAAATTTTGATGAATTTACAACTATAAGATTTGATGTTTTACCTAATGTGAAAATAGAAATATCAGATTTTAAATGTTTGACAGAGAATTTATTAGTAAATGAAGAATTGACTTTTAAAGTAGATGTAAATTTAGGAGATAAGAGAAGCTTATTATATAAATTTATCAAAATTAATAATGAAGGAAAAACTACATGTTTGCAAGATTATTCATCTAGGAGGTCATTAGCTTATCAAGAAAGTGAAGCAGGAAAGTATAGGCTTTTATGCTTGGTTAGAGATATACTTTCAAATAAAGAATATGATGATAGAGCAATTATGCTATATGAAGTAAAGCCTTATAAAAAAGTTAAAATTAAAAATTTTACTTCGCATGTTAATTCGCCTCAAGTAAATGGAAGTTCTATATTTTTAAAGGCTGATGTCAAGGGTGGAAATGAACTGGTATATAGATATATTATTAATGGTCCAATATCAGAGGACACAGGATATATAAGAAGAAATGAATTTTTATGGGAAACAAAAAAAGAAGGAGAATATGATATTATTCTATATGTTAAAGATGTATCATTTGAAGGAGAATATGAAGCTAAGAAAAATATCATATTTACTATAGATAAAAGAGCAGAGAAGCCTGCCAAGATAGTTGACGTAATATTAGATACAAAAAAAATTGTTTTAATAGGGCAACCTATAAACATTAAGGTTATGGCAGAAGGTGAAATAAACTTACAATATTCATTTGTAGTGTATAAAGATAATAAAGAAAAAGAAAGAATAGAGTATGGAACAGCAAACTGGGCTAATTTTACTCCTGAAGAAAAGGGAGAATATGAAATTGAGATAAGAGTAAAAAATAAATATTCTACTATGGAATATGACAGCCATACTTTTGTCTATTTAACTGCAAAAGAATATTTACCAGGTGAAATTGACTATATATTAATGCCACATAAAGACGTTAATTTAGTGGGTGAAGTAATAGAACTTGAAGCTATAACAGAAAATACTAGAAGTGTATTACTTAGATATATAACAAAGATTGATGGGCATTTAGTTGAGGATACTGGATTTGTTGAAAGTAAGAGGATAAAAGTTAAGCCTAGATGTGCAGGAAAATATGTTTTTGAAATCTATGCAAAAAATGTAAAGTGTGAAGATGAATTTGATAGCAAAAAAGAGTTAAGCCTTTATGTGTTTGAAACAAAACCAGTTACAAATACTAAAATTATTTGTGATAAAAATAAAATTGAGATTAATAAAGAGGTAACATTTAAAGCAATAAGTAAAGGTGGAAAAGATGTTTGCTATGAATTTTTCATCATGGAAAAAGGCAACTGGGTAAAGGTTCAAGAGTATAGTAAAAAAAATTATTATACATTTATACCTTTTGTTAAAGGTGAATATAGAGTTATGGTTTTTTCTAAGAGTTTTTATAAAAAAGTTAAATATGAAGATTATGGAGAATTTAGATTTGATATATAAAAAAGGAGAAATGTATGGGTATTAAGATAGATGATGCAAATAAGGCAGCACAACAATTAATGCAAATGAAGCTGATGGAAAATGTGCTTCAAAAATCTGTTGGTGATGGCATGGAGTTTGAAATAATTTATCAGGCTTTGGTAGATTATATGACTAAAACTGAAGATGGAGGAAAATTGGGAAATACAATAAATAATAGTAATGGTAAAGATCTTCAAGCAATGGAACAATTATTAGGTAATGGTCTGAAATATAATGCAAATGCAAGTACAAGTAGGTTAGTGTCAGAATCTTCTTCAACAGGAGGTTCTGATAGTAATAAAATATATTCAATTGTAGATAAGTATTCAAAACAGTATGGTGTGGATTCCAAATTAATATTATCAATTATAAAGGCTGAATCAAATTTTGACCCAAATGCAGGATCTTCAGCAGGTGCGCAGGGGTTGATGCAACTTATGCCTGAAAATTCTAGAGCAATGGGAGTTACTAATCCATACGATCCAGATCAAAATATTAAAGCTGGAGTTCAATTATTTAAGGAATACATAGATATGTATCATGGAAACACTGAAATGGCTGTAGCTGCATATAATGCAGGACCAGGAACATTACAAAGAAGAGGGGTAACTTCTGGGGCAGATTTGTACAAATTGCCTAAGGAAACTCAAAATTATGTACCTAAGGTTATGTCATATTATAGAAATGGAATCTAAAAAATAAGGATAAGCTTAAGACAAGCTTATCCTTATTTTTTATAAGTTACATATGATTTTTGATTGTTAATCATAGTTTTAATAGGTATAATAAAATTAATTTTTAAAGTATTGGAGTTGTTTTAATGGAGAGATTAGATAAAGTAATATCAAATCTAGGATATGGAAGTAGAAAAGAAGTTAAGATTATGGCTAAAAAAGGGCTTATTGAAGTTGATGGAATTATTATAAAGGATAATGGAATGGCAGTTGATCCGGAAAAATCAGTAATTAAAATAAATGGTGAAGAAATTACATATAGAGAGTATATATATCTTATTATGAATAAGCCAGATGGAGTAATATCTGCAACTGTTGATAATAGAGAAGAGACTGTAATAGATTTGCTTGAAGTTGAACATCAAGTATTTGAACCATTTCCAGTAGGAAGATTAGATAAAGATACTGTCGGTCTTTTACTTCTTACAAATGATGGGGAATTAAATCATAAACTACTTTCACCAAAATGGCATGTTGATAAGGTGTATTATGCAAAGATTAATAAAGAAGTTACTGAAGAAGATATAGAAGCTTTTAGAAAGGGGATTACATTAGACGATGGCTATACTTGTAAAGAAGCCAAGTTAGAAGTGTTATCAGTTGGAGCTGAAGGTTCGGAGGTTCATATAACAATTCAAGAAGGGAAATTTCATCAAGTTAAAAGAATGTTTGAAGCTGTCGAGAAAAAGGTTGTTTATCTTCAAAGAATTAAGTTTGGAGGAATAGAATTAGACCATGATTTGGAAGAAGGCGAATATAGAGAACTTACAGAAGATGAATTAGCAATATTAATGTCAAATTAACGAATATTTGTTAAGGATGCAGGAATATCATTCATAATGATATGAAAAACAAACTTTTTTTTCAAAATCTCTTGCATTTTAGTGGACAATAACATATAATATTTATGCAAGGATAAATAAAAGGAATAAATAGCCCCCTTTTTATTTATTGCTTATTGCTAAAGCGCAACCTGGCCCCAAGGGTTGCGTTTTTTTTATTTTGTTAAAAATACTAATATGTAATTGTTAACATTTTTTATATGATTAAAAAAATGCTGAGAATATTGTCAAATAATAAAGACAAACTAAAATGTATTTGTAAGTATTTCTATGAAAAACAAGTGTTTTTTATTGAGGAACATAATCCTTCATAACTTGCAAAAATGAAATGAGAAAATGAATGGAAACTTGCAAAAATAAAATAAAATGAAATTTTTTAATACAATAAATATATTTACAAGATTATTTTGACAAGTTATAATTAAGAAAGATTTGTTAATAATATATGTATAGACAATGAAAAAGAAGAGTATACAGTGTTAGGTTTTAAAGAGAGCTTTGGGTTTTGGTGAAACTAAAGTAAATTTACCTGTAGAAAGAAGCTTTGGAGTCGTTATGGGATAATCCCCTTATAGATAAGAGTGGAACGATTAATTCGTTCAATTTTAGGTGGTACCACGGAGGTAATATTCTTTCGTCCTATTTTTAGGATGGAAGATTTTTTTATTTTAATTACAATAAAAGAAAGGTGATATTATGAGTTTTGAAAAATTAGCAGATATTCTGTTTCCAAGTATAGAAAAGACACCAGAATATTATTTAGAAAAGTATCCAAAAAGAAATTTAAAAGAAGGAGCAGTAGTATGTAGATATGCTCCAAGTCCAACAGGATTCCAACATATAGGTGGAGTTTTTGCTGCCTTGATCAATGAAAGAATAGCAAGTCAAAGTGAAGGTGTATTTTTCTTAAGGATAGAAGATACAGACCAAAAAAGAGAAGTTAAAGGTGCAATAGTTGATACTATTGAAACTATGAAGAATTTTGGTATGAACTTTAATGAAGGTGCTACTGGAGAAGAATCAGAAGTAGGTAACTATGGTCCATACAGACAAAGTTTAAGAAAAGAAATATATTCAACTTTTGCTAAGGCGTTAGTTAAAAAAGGATTAGCATATCCTTGTTTCTGTACTCCAGAAGAATTAAATTCAACTAGAGAAAAGCAAATGGCTGAAAAAGTTACTCCAGGATATCATGGAGAATATGCTACTTGTAGAAATATAAGTGCTGAAGATGCTATTAAGAAAATAGAAAATGGTGAAAGCTATATCATAAGATTAAAGTCACCTGGAAAATCAGAAAATAGAGTGGATTTCCATGATCTTATAAAGGGTGATACTTCATTTCCAGAAAATGATCAGGATATAGTAATAATTAAATCTGATGGGCTTCCAACTTATCACTTTGCTCATGCAATTGATGATGCTTTAATGAGAACTACTCATGTAATTAGAGGAGAAGAGTGGCTATCATCATTACCAATACATGTACAATTATTTGATGTATTGGGATTTGATAGACCAAACTATGCTCATATACCAACAATAATGAAAAATGATAATGGTTCAAAGAGAAAACTTTCAAAGAGAAAAGATGCAGAAGCTGCTGTTTCTTACTATAAGGAAGTTGGTTATCCAACAGAATCTGTTATTGAATATTTACTAAATATAATTAACTCAAGTTATGAAGATTGGAGAAATGAAAATCCAAATGCGGATTATCATGAATTCCATGTAGATCTTGATAAAATGAGTAAGAGTGGAGCATTATTTGATATAGTAAAATTAAATGATGTTAGTAAAGATGTAATTTCTAAATTTAAGGCTGAAGAAGTATATAATGATTATACAAAATGGGCTGAAGAATTTGATAAAGAAATGTTTGAACTTGTTACAGCAAAAGAAGATATGTCAAAAGAAATGTTTAATATAGATAAAGAAGGGCCAAAACCAAGAAAAGACTTTGCTAAGTGGGATGAAGTTAAAGAGAAGATATTCTATTTCTTTGATGAATTATTCTATAATGAAGCAGAAGTAAATATAGAATTACCTAAAACATTATCTTTAGATGCTGCTAAGGAAGTTATAAAAACTTATGCTAATGAGTTTAACTTTAACTCTGGAAGTCAAGAAGCATGGTTTGAAGATTTAAAAGCTATAGGACTTAATCTGGGATATTGTGCAAATAGGAAAGAGTATAAAACTAATCCTGATAACTATAAAGGAATGATTTCTGATGTAGCTGGAGCCGTAAGAGCTGCATTAACGCATAGAGCAAATACTCCTGACCTTTATACTATAATGCAAATTTTAGGTGAAGATAAAGTAAGAGAAAGATTTGAAAAGTTTCTTTAAAATATAGATAACCCCTCATTAAATCAGCATATTCTGAATATAAGAATATTACCATAAATATTTTTGAGAATATATATTCTTCAGAATATAAACATACAAGAAAATAAGTATAAAAAACTAAGAGGTATCTCAATTTTTGAGATGCCTCTTAGTTTTTTAACCAATCTTAAATGAACTTTTCAATGAAACTATTCTATTAAATACAAGATTATCTTCTGTTGTATCTTTAGAATCTATATTAAAATATCCATGTCTAAATAATTGGTACTTATCACCAGCTAGAGCACCTTTTACAGATGGTTCAATAAATCCTTTAAGTATAGTTAAAGAGTTTGGATTTATTTGTTCTAGGAAGTGTTTGCCTTCGTTTTCTTCAACATCATCAAGAATCAAAGGTTCATACAATCTAAATTCAGCAGGAATAGCTGAGTTTACGTCTGTCCAATGGATAGTTCCTTTAACTTTTCTTCCAGTAAATCCACTACCACTCTTAGTTTCTGGGTCATAAGTACAATGAAGTTCAACTACATTCCCATGTTCATCTTTTATAACTTCATTACATTTTATGAAATATGCACCCTTAAGTCTTACTTCATTCCCAGGGAATAATCTAAAGTATTTTTTTGCAGGTACTTCCATGAAGTCCTCTCTTTCAACATAAATTTCTCTTGAAAAAGCTACTTGTCTAGTACCAGCAGATTCATCTTGAGGGTTGTTTTCTATTTCTAACATTTCAGTTTGACCTTCAGGATAATTTGTAATAACAACCTTTAGAGGATCTATTACTGCCATAGCTCTTAAAGCTTTTGGATTAAGGTCTTCTCTGATAAAAAATTCAAGCATTTGTTCATCAACAACAGAAGCTGCTTTAGCAACACCAATTGCTTGACAGAAGTTTCTTATAGATTCAGGGGTATATCCTTTTCTTCTAAGACCTGCAATAGTAGGCATTCTTGGATCATCCCAACCATCAACAATTCCTTCATCAACTAATAGTTTTAATTTTCTTTTACTCATAACTGTATTAGTTAAATTTAATCTTGCGAATTCATATTGTCTTGGAACGCTTTCGGTTTCACATTCTTGTATTATCCAATCATAAAAAGGTCTGTGATCGGCAAATTCTAATGTACAAATAGAATGAGTTACCCCTTCAATAGCATCTTCTATAGGATGTGCAAAATCATACATTGGGTAGATACACCATTTATCTCCTGTATTATGATGAGTAGCATGAGCAATTCTGTAAATTACAGGGTCTCTCATATTTATATTTGGAGAAGCCATATCTATTTTGGCTCTTAAAACTTTTTCTCCATCTTTAAATACACCATTTTTCATTCTTTCAAAAAGATCTAAATTTTCTTCTACAGATCTATTTCTGTAAGGGCTTTCTTTTCCAGGAGCAGTTAATGTTCCTCTATATTCTTTCATTTCCTCAGGAGTTAAATCACATACATATGCCTTTCCTTTTTTTATTAAAAGGATAGCTTTTTCATACATTGTGTCAAAATAATTTGATGCAAATAGAAGATTGCTCCATTTAAAACCTAACCATTCAACATCTTTTTTTATAGAATCAACATATTCAGTATCTTCTTTAACTGGATTAGTATCATCAAATCTTAAATTAGTTTTTCCTTTAAATTCCTCAGCTAGTTGAAAGTTTAAACATATTGATTTAGCATGGCCTATATGTAAATATCCATTAGGCTCTGGTGGAAAACGAGTAATTACTTCTTTTGTATTCCCTTTTTCTAAATCTTCAATAATTATATTTCTAATAAAATTAGATGAGTTCATTTCGCTTGCCATATTATTCATCCTCTCTTAAGTATTATCTTAATTCATTAACATTTACAATTAATTTTAATCTAATACGAAGAAAAAATAAAGTAACTATTGAATTTTATGAAAAAAATAGTATTGATATAAAATAATGAGAATATTAAATCTCTTTTTATATCAATACTATAAAATTCTATTAAAGTGCTATAGGAGAAAATGTTTTATCAATAGAAACAAGTTCTTTTGTTAAACCTTGGAATATAATTTCTTTGTTATCTATATGAATCAAGTCTATAGGTCTTGTTAATTCAGGCAACTTTGGACTAACCCATATATCACTATTAATCAATAATTCTGTTACAAATTGAGAACAGAAGTAGCGATTTTCTCTTTTCCATGGCTTGTCTAATAAAACAGCAAACAAACCTAAAAAATTATATTTATATTGTATATCTGAAGAATAGTATTTATTAATTTCTATAATTAATTTTTCTAGTTGCTCATTAGTAACTGGTATTTTACATATTAAACTTTCACAGTATTGTGCTTTTTGATAAACTCCAGCATATAGATTTTCAATTGTCAATCCAGCATAAAAAGGATTGTTAGGGTTTAATCTACCAAAAGTATACATGTTGTTAAAATTAGAATCTAAACTTAAAGCAACATGAGTATACGGATGGTTTGTTAAGACTTTAATTAAGCGTGAAAGCCATGTTCCTGTTTTTGAAAAAACTAGATATATACTAGATTCATCCATGCAAAAATACCTCCTTATTTAATGATAACAAATATATTATATAATATATTTAATATAAATGTAATATTAAATATCAGCATTTGTTGAATAAATTAGTAATTTCCGTGTTAATTATCGATAATTGTTGAATCAAAATATAATTGATATATTTTATGTTCATTGTCATCCTTTTTGAATGTTATAGATATAGGCACTGTATTTTCAGAATTAGAGTATTTAACATCATATATAAGTGATATATACCCATTTCTTTCTTCGCCATAAAAGTAGCTTAATGATTCAAAAGAACCAATTTTGTTCATAATATTAGTAGTTTCACTCTGAAAGTTTGATAAACTGTAAGAGGTTTGCATTTCACTACTTAAATAAGAAGAAAATTTATCATAATCTAACTGATTCATGGCAGTAAGTACAGAGGTTAAGGTTTCGTCTGAATAACTGTTCACACTATTATAATCAACCTTACTGGTACACCCTATGAAAGAAAAGGTTATTATAATAAATATAAAGCATAAAAGAAATTTTTTCATTTAATCCTCCTTGTATATAAAAAAGATTTCTATTTAATGGTAACATAATTTTTTCAAAGGTTAAATATATGCTAAAATAAAGCATAAAAGAAATTTATGGAGGAATATCAAGTGCTAATTCAATAACAAATATGTCAGCTATCAGTAGCTTTTTAATTATAGACTTTGGATTATTTTGAGTAGAAGATTATAATATAAATGAAGGATTTAGTGTGCTATAATGTTTTAGTATTTAGAGAGGAGGGTATGATTTGGATTTAAAATCATTACTTAATAAAGAACAATATGAAGGTGCTATTACTGTTGACGGACAAGTATTAATACTTGCTGGAGCAGGTTCAGGAAAAACAAGAGTGTTAACTTATAGGATGGCTCATATGATAGAGGACTTAGGGATACCTCCTTATAAAATTTTAGCGATAACTTTTACAAATAAAGCAGCTAAAGAAATGAAGGATAGAGTTAAAAAACTTGTTGGAGAAAAGGCTGAAGATATGTGGATATCTACATTTCACTCAACTTGTGTAAGAATACTTAGAAGAGAAATAGAACATTTAGGATATCGAAGTAGCTTTACTATATATGATACATCAGATCAAAAAACTCTTTTAACAGAATGTATGAAAGCTCTAAATATAAATGATAAAGATATTACTCAAAGAGAGATAATGGGGAAGATTAGTAGAGCTAAAGATAAGATGCAAACTTCAGAAAGTTTCAAAAGGGAATTTGAAAGTAACTTTAGAGAAAATAAGATAGCAGATGTTTATTTAATGTATCAAAAAAGACTAAAAGAAAACAATGCAATGGATTTTGATGATTTAATATTTAAGACAGTAGAATTATTTAAAAAGAATCCAGATGTATTAGAATTTTATCAAAGAAAATTTCAATATATTATGGTAGATGAATATCAAGATACAAACGGAGCACAATATGAATTAGTTAAGCTCTTAGCAGCTAAAAATAAGAATATTTGTGTTGTTGGTGATGATGATCAATGTTTAGTTGAAGGTACTTTTATAAATAGAGAAGGTAGTATAGTAGAGATTGAAAAAATTAATCAAGGAGATAAAGTTCAATCATTAGTAGGAAATGGGAAATATAAGTTCCAAGAAGTAACAAGTGTATCAAAGAAAGAGTACAATGGAGATATAGTTGAGATAGTTACCAAAAGTGGTAAAGTAATTAAAGGAACACCAAACCATCTTACTTTTAGTAAAGTAATGGATTTAGAAAATTTATTTTATGTATATTTAATTTATAAAAGAAATGTTGGTTATATAATTGGTAAGACTTCTTCTTCTATAAATGTTGGTGGAGAAAAAATAAATGGATTAAATGTGGCACTTTTGGATCATCAAGGAGATAAGATTTGGATACTTAAGGTTTGTAAAACAGAAAGTGAAGCAATTTGCTATAAAGATGAGTATTTAAATAAATGCAATTTAACTAAAGGTGAAGATAATGATGTAGTAGAAGCTTTGATGGATAGTGAATATTTATATAAAGAATATCCACACTTCATAAGTTCAGATTTAGTAAAAGGAAAGAAAATTAATGTTAATTTCTTTGGTGGAAATAAGACTAGTAAGGAAATATATTCACATGTAGTTGAAATAAATGATTTTACAGTATCTATATCAGATATAGAAAAAACTGAACATAGTGATTTTGATAAAACAGAGGAATTTGTTAAAAATATTGTAAATGATAGTGAAAATTTTGAAATAACAAAGAGAGCGAAGTTAACAAGAGATGAAAATTTCTTGTTTATGCCTTTAGGAAGTTTAAAAGAAGGTATGGAAGTTGTAACTTTTCATGAAGGGAAGGTTATTGGTGAAGAAGTAGTATCAGTAAATATTCAACAATACAACGGGGTTGTTTATGATTTAAATATAGAAGGCGTAAGAAATTATATGGCAAATGACATAGTGATGCACAATTGCATATATGCTTGGAGAGGTGCTGATATAAATAATATATTAGACTTTGAGAAAGATTATCCAGAGGCTAGAGTAATTAAACTTGAGCAAAACTATAGATCAAAGGATAATATACTTCAAGCAGCAAATGTGGTTATAGCAAATAATTCAAGAAGAAAAGACAAACAACTTAGACCAACTCAAGAGGCAGGGAGTAAAATTAAAATTTATAGAGCTTTTGATGATAGGTCAGAAGGAGATTTTGTATCTAAAACTATTGCAGATTTAAAACATAGTGAAAACAGAAAAAATGATGATTTTGCAATTTTATATAGAACAAATGCTCAGTCTCGTATATTTGAAGAAACTTTGAGAAGAAGAGGAATTGCATATAAGATTGTAGGTGGAACTAGATTCTATGATAGAAAGGAAATTAAAGATTTAATTTCTTATTTAAAGGTTATAGTTAATCCTCAAGATGACATAAGCTTAAAGAGAATAATAAATGTGCCAAAGAGAAGCATAGGTGATGCAACTGTACAAAAGGTTCAAGAATTTGCTGGTGATTTCGAATTAGATTTATGGGATGCTTTGAGTCAAGTGAGAAACATACCATCATTAACAGCTAGAAATGCTTCTTGTATAGAAAAGTTTACAGAACTTATGGAAAATTTCATGGACTTAAAAGAAACAGTTCCTCCATCAGTTTTAGTTGAAAGTATATTAAAAGATACTGGATATTTAGATGAATTATCTAAATCTGGAGAGATAGAGGATAAGAGTAGAATAGAAAACTTAAAAGAATTAGTATCTGATGCAGTTGACTTTGAGAAAAATAGTGAAGATAAAAGTTTAGAAGCTTATTTAGAAAAAATTTCACTTGTTCAAGACACAGATAAGCTTGATGAAGAGGAAAATGGAGAGGGTTCAGTAGTACTTATGACTATTCATAGTGCAAAAGGGTTGGAGTTCCCAGTTGTATTTATGGTTGGTATGGAAAATGGATTATTCCCAAGTGTTACTGATATGGATAAAGAAGATCAAATGGAAGAGGCAAGAAGGCTTTGCTATGTTGCAATAACAAGAGCAAAAGAAATATTGTATATGACGTCTGCTGAAGTGAGAAAGGTATTTGGTAGAACAGTAAGTTATAGTCAGTCAGATTTTATAGGAGAAGTAAAATCTGAATTAAAAGAATTTATAAATGAGAGAGGACTTACAAGTTCATCATCAGCAAAAGCTAGTGGAACTAATTCATCTAAATTTAATCCACATAGTATAAGAGGAAATCTGTACTCAAAGAGAACTTCAGCAGGTGTTGGAGCTACAACTACAACATCAAATACAGCTGAAATTACAATGGGTAGAAAAGTTAAACATGAGAAATTTGGAGTTGGGACAATAGTTTCGGTAACTCCATCAGGAAATGATAAAAAGTTAACTATTGCATTTGATAAGCAAGGAGTAAAGATATTGTTGTTATCACTAGCAAAATTAGAAGTGTTATAGTGATTTTGGAGGTAGCTAAAAATGGATAATAAAGAGAGAATAAAGGAATTAGTAGATGAATTAAACAGGTATTCTTATGAATATTATGCTTTGGATAACCCTACAGTTACTGACAAAGAATATGATAAAAAATATGATGAACTAAAAAGATTAGAAAAAGAAGAAGGATATATACTTCCTTATTCTCCAAGTTTAAGAGTAGGAGATATAGTATTAGATGGGTTTAGTAAATATACTCACAAAGGGAGACTGTGGAGTATGGATAAAGCCCAAAGTGTTGATGAATTAAGAGAGTGGCATAATAGAAATAAAAAGTTCATTGAAGAGAATAGAGCAAGAGGAGAAAAATTACCTGATTTAAAATATGTAATAACAAAGAAGTTTGATGGGCTTACAATTAACTTAACATATGATGAAGAAGGTGTACTTGTAACAGGTGCAACAAGAGGAACAGGGGCTATTGGTGAAAATGTAACTTCTCAAGTAAAAACCATCAAGTCTATTCCTTTAAAAATAGATTCAAATGACATTCTAGAGGTTCATGGAGAAGCTATAATGACTACAGAAGCCTTTAAAAAATACAATGAGACAGCAACAGTACCGCTTAAAAATTTAAGAAATGGTGCAGCTGGAGCTTTAAGAAATTTAAATGTCAAAGAAACTGCCAATAGAAATCTGTCAGCATTTTTCTATGATGTAGGATATAAAGAAGGCTATCAATTTAAAACATACTTGGAAATGATGGACTTTATCAAAGATAAGGGGCTTCCAATAGATGAGTATCTTAAAGTTTGTTCATCTATTGAGGATATAGAAAAAGAAATTGATTATATAAGGGATATCAGATTTGACTTGAATTATGATATAGATGGATTAGTTATTGCTATAGATGACATTAGAACTAGAGAACTTTTAGGATACACTGTTAAGTTCCCTAAGTGGGCAATAGCATATAAATTTGAAGCTCAGGAAGCTACAACAACATTATTAGATGTAGAATGGAATGTAGGAAGAAGTGGTAGGGTTTCTCCAACAGCACTATTAGAGCCTGTAGAACTTGCTGGTGTTACAGTTAAAAGAGCTACGCTTAATAATATGGATGATATAGCTAGAAAAGGTGTAAGAATAGGAGCAGAGGTTTTTGTTAGAAGATCTAATGATGTTATTCCTGAAATAATGGGAGTTGTATCTGAAAGCTTAGAAGGTACAAAGGAAATAACTGTTCCTGAAGTTTGTCCTAGCTGTGGAGGTCATATAGTTTTAGAGGGAGCACATTATTTCTGTGACAATACTTTATCCTGTAAGCCACAACTAGTTAAGACTATAGTTCACTATGGTTCAAGGGAAGCTATGAATATAGAAGGGTTCTCTGAAAAAACAGCTGAACAGCTATTTGAGAGGTTAAATATAAAATCAATTTCTGATTTGTATAAGATGAATAAAGAAGATTTATTAACTCTAGATAAGTTTGGAGAAAAGAAGGCTCAAAACTTATTAGATTCTATAGAAAAAAGTAAGGATTGTGAATTGCATGCATTTATTTATGCACTAAGTATTCCTAATGTTGGCGTTAAGACAGCTAAAGATTTAGTTAAAACATTTAAGTCACTTGATAGTTTGAAAAAAGCTGGATTTGAAGATTTGATTAAAGTATCTGATGTAGGTGATATAGTAGCCAATAGTATAATTGAGTTCTTTAAGGAAGAAAAAGTCCTAAACATTATAGAAGAACTTTTGAATTTAGGAGTTAATCCAAGGTATGAAGAGATTGATGTAATAGAAAGTGTATTTGAAGGTAAAACTGTAGTTGTTACGGGTACATTAAATAATTACACAAGAGGAAGTATAAAAGAAAAACTAGAACTATTAGGAGCTAAGGTTTCTGGAAGTGTTAGTAAAAAAACTGATTATGTACTTGCAGGAGAAGAGGCTGGATCAAAACTTACAAAAGCTATTGATTTAGGTGTTAAGGTCATATCAGAAGAAGAATTTGAAGAAATGATAGGTGAGTAGCTATGAAAAAGTTTATTAATATAATGACAATTGCATCAGCGTTTATAACCAGTGTACTTATTATATGTACAATTTTAACTTCTTACCATTTTATAAATATAGATCAGTTAATCAACTCTTATCTATGGTTTAATTCTTATGTGTGGTTTAATTCTTATGCACCAATACAATTTGGAGTTTCTTTGACCATGACTTTTTTAGCTTTTAGGTTTTGGTTAAATGAACATGGAATAAAAAAAGTTATATATGCAACTTTAAGTTTGGCAATAAGTGTTATATCTCTATTATCAGTTAATATAGTTAAGTAATTAGAATATAATAATTTTATATAAAAGGGGCTGTCGCATTAGCGGATTAAAATCCGTTAGCGATAGCTCCCTTTTTGAATTTTACACACCATTTTATATA